>JAKARG010000080.1 GCA_021819345.1 Actinomycetes bacterium
TCGTCCGCGCCGGTCACGCCCTGTACTTCGGCCGGGTGGCACCCTTCGTCGGGGCGACCCTCTCCAACCCGACCGCCTACCGCTACCTGCCCCGATCCGTGGCCTACCTGCCACCGCTCGCAGAGCTGCTCGGCTCGCTGCGCTCCGCAGGGTTCGCCGCCGTGGAGCGCCAGCTGCTCACGGGTGGGGCAGCCCAGCTGCTCACCGCCACCAGGAGCGCCGAGTGACCACCGTCGCCGACCCCCGCGCCGCTGCGTCACGGCTGGTAGCCCGCACCCGGGGGCTCGAGCTCCCCCCGGGGGGCCGCCCCGACCTCATCGGGGCCGCAGGGCAGTCCGGGCTGCTGTGGAGCTCCGCAGGCTCGGGGTTCGCCGGCCGGGGCACCGCGCTGCGCCTGGAGCTGCCCGACGGCCTCGTCGACCCCGAGGGCACCCGGATCGTCACCGAGGCGCTCGGCGCCATCGGGGGCCCGAGCGCGACCGGGGCCGGCCCGGTCGCGCTCGGCGCCCTTCCCTTCGACCGGGCGGCGCCGGGCGAGCTGGTGGTGCCGAGCGCGCTGCTCGCCTTCGACGGCACGCGGGCGTGGATCACCACCGTCAGCGACCGAGACGACAGCAGCGGCACCGAGCACGCCGAGAGCCTCGCCGGGGACCTGGTCACCGCAGCCTTGCGATCGAGCGGCGCCGAGCGGCGCTGGCCGGATGCGCCCGACGGCTTCGAGCTGCGCTCGTCGAGACCGCACCGGGAGTGGGTGGCGGCAGTAGCCGAGGCGGTGGAAGCGGTCGAGAGGGGGGAGCTCGACAAGGTGGTCCTCGCCCGCCGGGTAGAGGTGCTCGCCAACGCGCCGCTGCCGACCGGCCAGATCCTCGAGCGCCTGGCCGCCTTGTACCCGACGTGCATGCTGTTCCGGGTCGGGAGCTTCCTCGGGGCGAGCCCGGAGCTGCTCGTCTCCCGGCGCGCAGCGACGGTGACCAGCCACCCCTTGGCCGGAACGGTCGCCCGCAGCGGCGACGCCGCCGCCGACCGAGCTCTCGTGGAGGGGCTGCTGGCCTCCTCGAAGGACCGCGCCGAGCACGCCTTCGTGGTCGAGGACCTTCGGTCCCGGCTCTCCCCCTGGTGCTGCGAGCTGGAGGTCCCCGATCGGCCCTCGGTCCTCGAGCTGCGCAACGTCTCCCACCTCGGGACCCGCCTCACCGGCAGGCTGGCCGCCGGCTCGGCCGGACCGTCGGCCCTGCAGCTCGCCGCCGCGCTGCACCCGACCCCGGCGGTGGCCGGCTCCCCGACCGACGCGGCTACGCGCTACATCGCGTCGGTGGAGGGGCTCGACCGCGGCTGCTACGCCGGGCCGGTCGGCTGGATGGACGCCTCGGGCGACGGGGAGTGGGCCATCGGCATCCGCTCGGCCGTCGTGGAGGGGTCCAGGGCCGAGCTGTTCGCCGGGGTCGGCGTGGTCGCCGGGTCGGACCCGATGGCCGAGCTGGCCGAGACCCAGCTCAAGCTCCAGGCCCTGCTCGCCGCCGTCGTCCGACCCTGAGCCCATCTCCGGCCGGCCCCATCACCAGGCTCGATCTCGGCGATCAACCGAAGAGGTGCCCGAGCCGCCAGCCGAGCGAAGGAGACGGCGGAGCCGTTCCCCGGATGGGGACCGACACCGATCCGCTGGCCGTCTCGGCCACCAGGCGTCCGCGGACCACGGACCCGGGGCGGGCGCCGCGCAGATCGGTCCGTCCGAGCTGGAGCCGGAGAGGGATCGCGGATCCGGCAGCGGCGAGCACCCGGAGGGGCTCGGTGGTGACCACCCGGGTGGTCGCCCCCGCCCGCCGCAGTGACAGCACGGGGGTCCCCGCCGGGAGCAGCACCCTCTCGGCGAGCTTCGAGTACCAGCTGTCGACCAGCTTGCGGGCGGCGTCGACGGCGGCCGAGAGGATCGACGTCCCCTGCTGGCCGAGCACCACCCCGAGGAGCCGCACGCGCTGCCCGTCGACCCTGCGGACCACGGCGAAGAGCAGGCAGCCTCCGGCCTCGGGGGTGGAACCGGTCTTGATGCCGACGAACCCGTCGGTGCCTACCAGGGTGTTGTAGTTGGTGACGGTCCCGACCCCGGGGAGCACGGCGCTCGACTCGTCTACGATCCGGGCGAGCACCGGCTGGCGCATGGCGACCGCAGCCAGGCGCACCAGGTCGGTGGCATCCGAAACGCTACCGGGGTCGAGGCCGCTCGGGTCGACGAAGTGGGTGCGGGTCATCCCGAGGCGCGCCGCCTCGGCGTTCATCTCGGCGACGAAGGCGGAGCGGCTCCCGGCGTCGAAGCGGGCGAGCGCAGCAGCCATGTTGTCCGCCGAGGGGATCAGCAGCGCCTGCAGTGCCTGCATCTCGTCGAAGCTCTCGCCGGCGTAGACGTCGACCAGGGACTCGCCGGCAGCGATGCGCGCCGCTAGGTGGGCGGCCTCGCTCTCGCTGATCACGAACGACGGACCGTCCTGGCCCACCGCCAGGGGATGCTCCCTCAAGGTGAGGTACGCGGTCATGACCTTCGTCACGCTGGCGATCGGCACCGGGGTGGCCGGCCCCGAGACGCCGATCGGCTTGCCGTCCCAGTCGGCGAGCGCCGCCTCTCCCTCGGTGGGCCACGACAGCCCGGTGCTCCGGCCGGGGACCACCACCCGGCGGGCGACGGTGGTCCGAACCGAGGAAGCCGGGACCGCCTCGTGCGCCACCCTGAGCGATCCGAGAGCGACCACCGTCACGACCGCCAGCGCACCGACGCCGAGGCGTCGGGCACGCAGCTGGCGGCGCCGGAGCGCCCGGCGAGCCTCGCTGCCCCCCTCCCCCACCCGGCGCTGTGCGCTCACGGGGCGAGCGGGTCCGCCTCGGGAAGCCGGGCGTCCGTAGGGCCCGCGAGCGGGGCCCACCGGGCGGGAGCGGAGCGGGTCATGACGACGGGCGGGCACGAGCCCGGCATTCTGCCCGCGTCGGGGCGGCCGAGGGGAGCGCGCCCTCGGCCGGAGCCGGCAACCCGCTCGTGAGCACCGCCTGGACGGCCTCGGCGACGGCCGCGTTCAGTCGATCGTGGGCCGCGACGTTGGCCCGCCGCTCGCTGCTCACCACCACCACCGATACCCCGGAAGGCACCTCGACGAGCTCCGAGCGCAGCTCGTCGAGCCCGCCGACGTGCCGAGCCGGGACGCCGTAGGCGGCAGCGACGGCGCTCAGGTCGAGGCCGTGGGGGGTGCCCCAGAACCGCTCGAAGCGCTCGGGCGCCAGACCCCCGGCCTGCGGCAGGAAGGAGAAGATCCCCCCGCCGTCGTTGTCCACCACCACGAGCTTCAGGCGGACCGGTCGGTCGGGCGCGCCGAGGAGGGAGCCGGCGTCGTAGAGGAAGGCCAGGTCGCCCACCAGGGCAGCCGTCGGCGCCCCGGAGCCGAGCGCTACCCCGAGGGCGGTCGAGACCACCCCGTCGATGCCGTTGGCTCCCCGGTTGGCGAGCACCTGCAGGCCGGCCCGGGGCCGTCCGTACCACTCCACGTCGCGGACCGGCATCGAAGAGGAGGTGAGCAGCCAGCCGTCGGCGGGCATCGCCTCGGTCACCACCCGCGCCACCGCCGGCTCGCTCGGCACCGCCTCGGTGGCCAGGTGGCAGTCGATGGCCGCTTGCGCGGCTACCTCGGCTGCAGCCCAGCGCCTCGCCCAGGCGCTCGGCTCCGGCGGGCCGGAGCCCTCGGTCCCGGCTGCCTCCGCGATCGCAGCGGCGAGCAGGCCCGGGTCGGCACCCGAGACCGCAGTAGCAGTCCTCTCCGGGTCCGACCAGGCACCAGAGGGGTCGACCACCACCTGAGGGGTCGTGGGCGGAAGGGCGGCGAGCCACTGTGCGAGCACCTTGGACGCCCAGGGCCTGCCGAGGCGCAGCACGTGGCGCGGGCGCCAGGCGGCGAGCCCGGGGACCCGCAGGAGCGCGTCGGCGGCGCCCACCACGAGCGGATGGGGCAGCCGGGCGCCACTACGGGGGTCGGCGAGCAGCGGCCATCCGAGGACCTCCGCCAGGCGGAGCGCCGCGAGCCCGGCACCGGCTCCGGCAACGACGAGCCCTTCGGACCCCGCGGCGGCAGCGAGCCCCTCGACCAGCTCGGCCGGCGGCGACACCGCTTCGCGGGCGACGCGGCCGTGCCACGGCTCGCCCGCCTCCCTGCCGGGAGGTAGAGGGCCCGGCTCGCCGACGAGCGGGTCCCGCAGCGCCTGGTTCAGGTGCACCGGGCCGGGGCCAGCGGGGTTGCAGACCGTCTCGACCACGAGCCTCGAAGCCAGGGAGCGCCAGCAGGGCGATCCAGAGGCGTCGGGCACCCCTGGGGCAGCGCTGAACCGGGTGGACCCGCCGTAGAGGCCCTCCTGGAGGATGGTCTGGGGGGCACCGACGCGCTGCAGCTCGGGGGGGCGGTCGGCGGTCACAGCGAGCAGCGGCACCCCGGCCTGGTCGGCCTCCACCACCGCTGCGTGCAGCTCCACCGCAGCGGTCCCGCTCGTGACGACCACTGGAGCCGCCCGGCCGGTGGCGAGCCCGAGGCCGAGGGCGACGAAGCCGGCGGAGCGCTCGTCGAGCACCAGGTGGACCCGGAGGCGCCCGTCGGCGGCCAGCGCAGCGACAAGCGGGGTGGAGCGCGACCCCGGAGCGACGACCGCATCGGTGAGGCCCGCGCGGACCCACTCGTCGACGAGGGTGGCGGCATAGGTGTCCTGGTCGCTCATGGCACCATCTTCGGGTGCTGGCGAGCCGTAGGTGGGGATCGGGAGCCCGGGTGGTGCTCCTCCACGGCTTCACCCAGTCGGCCGGCTCGTGGGAGCCGATCGCAGTCCGGCTGGCCGGGCGCCACGAGGTGGTGGCGATCGACGCGCCGGGCCACGGCGGGTCCGCCTCGGTGAGGGCCGGCCTGTGGGAGGGGGCCGGGATGATCGCCGACGCCGGCGGGCCGGGGTGCTACGTCGGCTACTCGATGGGCGGGCGCTTCGCGCTCCACCTCGCCGTCTCGCGCCCCGAGGTCCTCACCGGGCTGGTGCTGGTGAGCACCAGCGCAGGGATCGAAGACCCTGGCGAGCGGGCCGAGCGGGCGCGCAGCGACGAGCTGGTCGCCCGGAGGGTCGAGCTCGACGGCCTCCCGGCGTTCCTCGACTGGTGGTTGGAGCGGCCGCTGTTCGCCACCTTGAGCCGGGAGTCGGCGGCGGTGCGGTCCCGCCTCGGGGGGAGCCCCGAGGGCCTGGCGTCGAGCCTGCGCCTCGCGGGCGCCGGCGTCCAGGAACCGCTGTGGGACCGGCTAGGGGAGATCTCGGTCCCGGTCCTCGTCGTCGCCGGCGAGCTGGACGGGGCCTACCTGTCCCTGGCCCACCGACTGGTCGAGGCGATCGGCACCAACGCCAGCCTGTCGGTGATCGCCCGCGCCGGGCACGCCTGCCACCTGGAGCGCCCCGATGCGTGGCTGGAGGCGGTGGAGCCCTTCTTGGCAGCCGGGGAGAGCCAGGTGCCCGGCTAGGGCCGGCTGGAGCTAGAGCACCAGGCCGACGGTGATGAGCACGGCGATCACCAGCTGGAGCCTGCCGGTGCGGCCGAGCACCCCGATCAGCTCCGCCCCCTCGGACCCCGACAGCACCGCACGGGCCGGACCGAGCGCGAGCGGGGCGGCGAGCAGGCCGAGCAGGGCCCACGGCCGGTACCAGGCACCGACCGCCACCACGACGCCAAAGGTCCCTACCAGGCAGCCGGCGTAGAGCGCCCGGGTCGCCGGTGCCCCGATCCTCACCGCCAGGGTGCGCTTGCCCGACGCGGCGTCGCCGGCGATGTCGCGCAGGTTGTTGACCACGAGCAGGGCGACGGCGAGCAGGCCCGGCGCCACCGCGACCAGCCACTCGGGCCCGGCGAGCCGGTCGAGCTGGACATAGGCGGTGCCGACGGTCGCCACCAGCCCGAAGAACACGAAGACGAACACCTCGCCGAGCCCGGCGTAGCCGTAGGGCCGGGGACCCCCCGTGTAGAGCCAGCCGGCGGCGATCGCTGCCGCGCCGACGGCGAGCAGCCACCAGGACACGACCGCGGCGAGCACCACGCCGGCGACTGCAGCCAGCGCGAACGAGGCGAGCGCGGCACGCTTGACCGCCGCCGGCGACGCCAGCCCCGACGCCACCAGGCGGACCGGCCCGACCCTCGCCTCGTCGGTTCCCCGCACCCCGTCGCTGTAGTCGTTGGCGTAGTTGGTGCCGACCTGGAGCGAGAGGGCGACGACGCCGGCGAGGGCGGCCCGCCAGAGGACCGGATGGCCCGCAGCGGCGGCCACTCCGGTGCCGACGGCCACCGGCACCACCGAGGCCGGCAGCGTCTTCGGCCGGGCACCTTGGACGTAGCGGCGAAGGAGCCCGGGGGCCTCTGGGCGGCTCATCGGCCGCCCCGCCGGTCCACCCGGCCCGCCAGGTAGCGCATCTCGGGCGAGCAGACTAACCGAGGTGCGAGAGCTGATCGCCTTGGACCTGCCCGGCGGAGAGGGGTTCGTGGAGGCGCTCCGGCGCGCCTGGGACGAAGGCGACGCCGTGCTGCCACTCGACCGGCGCCTCTCCCGTCTGGCGCAGGCCGAGGTGCTCGGGAGCCTCGGGGCCACGGCGGTGCTGCACGAGTCGGGTCGGCAGGACCTGACCGGCGGTCGCCCGGTCGAGGCGGGAGACGCCCTCGTGATGGCGACGAGCGGCACCACCGGGGAGCCGAAGGGGGTGGTGCTCACCCACGACGCCGTGCGCGCCTCGGCCCTTGCCACCACCGCTCGCCTGGGCCTCGATCCCTCGGTGCACCGGTGGCTCGCCTGCCTGCCGCTGGCGCACATCGGAGGGCTGAGCGTCATCACCAAGGCGATCGCCACCGGCGCGCCGCTCACCGTCTTACCCGGCTTCGAGCGGGACGCAGTGCTCGCCGCCTCGGGCCCCGAGGTGGTCGTCTCGCTGGTCCCGACCGCGCTGCTGCGGGTCGGCGCCGAGGCCTGGCACACCGTCGTGCTCGGCGGGTCCGCCCCCCCCGGGGACCTCCCGGCCAACGTGGTGAGCACCTACGGGATGACCGAGACCGGCAGCGGCGTGGTCTACGACGGGCTGCCCCTCGACGGGGTGGAGGTGGCCCTGGACCCCGTCGACGGCCAGGTCCGGCTGCGCGGACCGATGCTGCTGCGCGCCTACCGGGACGGTCGGGTGCCCCTAGACGCCGGCGGCTGGCTCGCCACCGGCGACGCCGGCCGTCTCGTCGAGGGTCGGCTGGTGATCGACGGCCGGCTCTCCGAGCTGATCGTCACCGGCGGGGAGAACGTCTGGCCGACCCCGGTGGAGCGGATCCTGTCCGAGCACCCCGCGGTGGCCGAGGTGGCGGTGGCCGGGCGACCCGACCCCGAGTGGGGGGAGCGGGTCGTCGCCTTCGTGGTCCCCGCCCCGGGCGCGCCGCCCCCACGCCTCGAGGAGCTGCGCGCGTTGGTGCGGGAGCGCCTGGCGGCCTTCGCCGCGCCGCGCGAGCTGGTGCTCGTGGGCTCGCTGCCGAAGACCTCGATCGGCAAGCTGCAGAGGGCTCTCTTGACCTAGGTTGGGCGGGTCGACCACCTAGGGAGGACTTTTCCTTGACCATGCAATACCGCCGCCTCGGCCGCTCCGGGCTCAGGGTCTCGGTCCTGTCCTTCGGCAGCTGGGTGACCTTCGGCCCCCAGCTCGCCGGGGGCGGTGCCGAGGAGTGCCTGGCGGCCGCCTACGAGGCCGGGGTCAACTTCTTCGACAACGCCGAGGCCTACGCCGGGGGGGAGTCCGAGCGGATCATGGGCGCCTCGATCCGCAACCTCGGATGGCCGCGCCACAGCTACGTGGTGTCGACCAAGCTGTTCTGGGGGATCCACGGACAAGTGGTGAACATGCGCAACACCTTGAACCGCAAGTACCTCTCCCAGGCGATCGACGGCTCACTCGAACGCTTCGGGCTCGACTTCGTGGACCTCGTGTTCTGCCACCGGGCCGATCCCGAGACCCCCATCGAGGAGACCGTCTGGGCGATGTCGGACATGGTGAGCTCCGGCAAGGCGCTGTACTGGGGCACCTCGGAATGGAGCGCGGAGGAGATCCGGGCCGCCTGGGAGATCGCCGAGCGTCACCACCTCCACAAGCCGGTGATGGAGCAGCCGCAGTACAACCTGTTCACCCGCCGGCGGGTGGAGCAGGAGTACGCCCGGCTCTACGAGGACATCGGCCTCGGCCTCACCACCTGGAGCCCGCTCGCTTCGGGCCTGCTCACCGGCAAGTACGCCGACGGGATCCCCGAGGGCAGCCGGGCTTCGCTCCCCGGCTACGAGTGGCTGCGGGACTCGCTCACCGACCCGGAGCGCAACGCTGCGGTCAGAGAGCTCGACAAGATCGCCGGCTCGCTCGACGCCACCCTCGCCCAGCTGGCCATCGCCTGGTGCGTGCGCAACCCGGCGGTCTCGACGGTGATCACCGGCGCCAGCCGGGTCTCGCAGGTGACCGACAACCTCGGCGCCTTGGAGGTGCTCGACCGCCTCGACCCAGGGGTGATCGAGCAGATCGACGCCATCACCGCCGGGCTCGCCCGCTAGCAGCCACACCTGCCGGCGGGTCACAGGGGGCCTCGAGCCCGCCGGCAGGGCCCGCCGGCGGGTCACCGGGGGTCTCGACGTCGATCGCACCCGCCGGCGGGTCGCAGGCGCCTTCGACGTCGGCAGGGCTCGCCAGACCCGCGCCCACGAGGTCGAGGTGCCGTGCGAGGACCGCGGAGAGCGGCTCCCGGCCGCCGGCGTGGCACCAGGCCATGAGCGCAGCCCGGCCGGCGGCGAGCACGCAGGCCACCACCAGGCCGGCGTAGGTGTCGAGGTCGGCCTCGGTCCCCCGACGCTCGGCCAGGGCCTCGGTCAGGGCCCGCTCGACCTCCCCGAAGCAGCGGACGTGGTGCGCCAGCAGGTGCGGGTCGGACCCGACCGTGCGGAGGCGTTCCAGCAGCTCGGCAGGGCTGACGTCGGTCGACGGGAGCACCTCGAGCACCGACGCCCGCAGCGCCTCGAAGCCTCCCTCGCCTTGCGGCCGGGAGCGCAGCCTGGCGGCGATCTCCTCGGTCTTCAGCGGGTCGTAGCCGACGACCGCGTCCTCCTTGGTCCGGAAGTAGTTGAAGAAGGTGCGCGTCGAGACCCCCGCGGCGGCAGCGATCTCCTCCACCGTGACCGCGTGCAGGCCCCGTTCGGCAACGAGCGACACCGCCGCCCGGCGCAGGGCATTGCGCGTCTCGCGCTTCTTGCGCTCGCGAACCGAGTCGGGCTCGAGGCGGCCGGGGTCACTCCCCACAACCTGCATCATAGGCAAATTGCATCCGGTGCACGACCGGGGCCTCCGAGGAGCCACGAGCCGGCGCCGCTGCGAGCCGGCGCCGCTGCGAGCGGGGCTCAGGGGGTGGCGACCTGGAAGCCGACCGCCTGCATCGGCCGGTGGAAGAGGTACTGGAGGATCCGCCGGACCACGGGCGCGGCGACCGACTCGCCGTAGCCGGACTTCTCCATGAAGCTGTCGACCACGTAGCGGGCCGAGTACGCAGGGGCGAAGGAGACGAACACCGAGGTGTCCTGGCCGGGGGAGCTGGCGATCTGGGCGGTCCCGGTCTTGCCGGCGACCTGCAGGCCGGCGAGGTCCGAGCCGGCGTACACCGGGTAGGCGGTGCCCGCGGGGTCGTGCGTCACCCCGAGGTATCCCGTGATCATGGCGGCACGGTCAGCGGCGGTGAGCGAGGCGGAGTGCCCCTCGACTATGGGCTGGTAGCCCTTCACCAGCTTCCCGTCGGGAGAGCGGATGGCGAGCACGAGCTGGGGCCGGTAGCGCGTCCCGCCGTTGGCGAAGGTCGAGTAGGCGTTGGCCATCTGGATCGGGGTCACCTCGTCCTGGAACTGCCCGATTGCCATCTCCATGCTGTCGCCGACCACCCAGTAGCCGAGGGCGTCGGGGTTGTTGGGCTCGGCCTTCTTGAGCGCCACCTGCTGGGCCGGGGTCGGGATGAGCCCGGCGGCCTCGCCGGGCAGGTCGATGCCGGTCGGCTTGCCGAACCCGTAGCTGGCGGCC
>JAKARG010000081.1 GCA_021819345.1 Actinomycetes bacterium
GATCTAGCGCCGGACGCGCCACCAGGTCTCGAGCGCCGAGGCCGGGAGGAGCCGCTCCAGGAGGATCGAGCCGTCCAGTGGGGGGATCGGCAGCACGTTGAAGACCGCCAGCACCACGTTGAGCAGCCCGAGGAGGAACAGTAGCTCGGTGCCGACGCCGAGCGACGAGGGTCCGGAGACGAGCAGGTAGCGCAGCTCGGGCTGCGGGGTGATCGACCGCAGGACGAGGATCGAGACGCCGGCGAGCGCCAGGTTGGTCGCCGGGCCGGCCAGGCCGACGAGGATCGCGTCGTTTCGCGGGTGGCGCATCCGCCGGGGGTTGACCGGGACCGGCTTGGCGTAGCCGAAGGCCCCGAGGCCCGACAGGGCGAGCAGCGCCGGCAGGATGAGGGTGCCCACCGGGTCGATGTGGCGCAGCGGGTTCAAGGTCAGGCGTCCGGCTCGCTTGGCGGTGTCGTCGCCACAGGCGAGCGCCACCACGCCGTGGGCGATCTCGTGGAGGATGATCGAGGGGATGATCACGATCAGCACCAGGACGAAGCCGAGCCCGATCGAGTGGCGCAGGCCGTAGAGGGCGAGCAGCACCAAGCCGACCACGACCAGGACCTGGCCGTCGACCCGTAAGCGCCGCCGCGGCGGGGGGGGCGGCGGCGGAGGGGTCACGACTCGAACAGGTTAGGCCCGCTGCGCCAGCCCCTCACCCGCGCGGGGCTCGTCGGCCTTCCACCGGGGATCACTTGCCGGGACCGCTCGCCGGCGATCGCTTGCCGGCGATGGCCCTCGAGCGATGGCCGGGCTCAGGTGCCGAGGCGCTCTGCGGCGAGCGAGAGCCCCACGATCGTCTTGGCGTCGCGCAGCTCGCCGGAGCGCACGAGCCGGCCGAGGTCCCCGAGGCGGACCTCCTCGACGGTCATCGCCTGCTCCTCCAGTCCCTGGCGGTCGCTGGGCACCTCGGTCAGCTCGGTGGCGAGGTACAGCCAGGTGTGCTCGTCGCAGAACCCGGGCGAGTTGTAGAACCGAGCGAGCAGCTCGAGGTTCCCGGGGCGCCGGCCCACCTCCTCGACCAGCTCCCGCTCGGCGGTCACCTCGGTCGGCTCGCCCGCCACGTCGCGCTTGCCGGCGGGCAGCTCGAGCAGCTCGGCGCCCACCGCAGCCCGGTACTGACGCACGAGCAGCGCCACCGTCGGCCCGACCATCGGCACCACCACCACCGCTCCGGGATGGCGGACGACCTCCCGCTCGAAGACCGTCCCATCCGGCGCTGCGAACCGGCCCCGGACGACCGAGACGAGCGGCCCACGGTAGGCCTCGCTTTCCCCCAGCGCCCTGAAGGACCCGGCCCCGCCGGTCGCGCCGCTCACGCCACCGGCCGGCTACGTCGCAGGTCGTCGATGGCGAACAGGTTGGAGGAGCTTCCCTCGGCTCGCGCCAGGGCGGCGCCGACCAGCTCCCGGAAGAGCGGGTGGGGGCGATCGGGGCGGCTCTTGAACTCGGGGTGCGCCTGGGTGCCGACCCACCAGGGGTGCCCGGGGAGCTCGATGAACTCGACGAGGCGGTCGTCGGGCGAGATCCCCGAGCAGCGCAGGCCGGCTTCCTCGAGGCGCGCCCGGTAGCGGGGGTTGACCTCGAAGCGGTGGCGGTGGCGCTCGGAGACCACCTCGCTGCCGTAGGCCTCGGCGACCTGGGACCCGGGCGCCAGGCGGGCGAGGTAGGCACCGAGGCGCATGGTCCCGCCCTTGTCCACCACGTCGCGCTGGTCGTCCATCAAGTCGATCACGAGGTGCGCCGATGCGGGGTCGAACTCCCGGGAGCTCGCCCCCTCGAGGCCGAGGACGTTGCGGGCGTAGTCGATGACCATCACCTGCAGCCCGAGGCAGAGCCCGAGGCAGGGCACCCCGTGCTCCCGGGCGTAGCCCGCAGCCGCGATCTTCCCCTCGATCCCCCGCTCCCCGAAACCTCCGGGCAGGACGATCCCGTCGAGCTCGCGCAGGCGCCCCTCGGCGAGCAGTCCCTCCACCTCCTCGGCCTGGATCCAGTCGACGGTGACCTCCGCTCCGTGGTGGTAGCCGCCGTGGCGGAGGGCCTCGACCACCGACAGGTAGGCGTCGGGGAGGTTGACGTACTTGCCGACGAGGCCGATGCGCACCGGACGGCTGGCGCTGTCGATCCGAGCCACCAGGTCCTCCCACTTGGTCAGCTCGAGGGGATGGGCCTCGTCGTCGAAGTGCAGCAGGCGGCACACGTAGTCGTCCAGGCCCTCCTCGTGGAGGGCGAGGGGGATCTCGTAGAGGTTGGGGGCATCGACGCAGGAGATCACCGCCTCTACCGGGACGTCGCAGAGGTTGGAGATCTTGGCCTTGAGGCCGTCGGAGATCGAGCGGTCGCTCCGGCAGACGATCAGGTCGGGGATGATGCCCCGGCTGCGCAGCTCGGTCACCGAGTGCTGGGTCGGCTTGGTCTTCTGCTCCCCCGAGGGCCCGAGGAACGGGACCAGGGTGACGTGGACGAAGACCACGTTGTCGCGCCCGACATCCTTGCGGAGCTGGCGGATCGCCTCGAGGAACGGGAGGATCTCGATGTCGCCGACCGTGCCGCCGATCTCGGTGATCACCACGTCGACGTCCTCGGTGGCGAGGCGACGCACCCGGTCCTTGATCTCGTCGGTGATGTGGGGGATCACCTGCACCGTCCTGCCGAGGAAGTCGCCCCTGCGCTCCTTGGCGATCACGCTCTGGTAGATCGAGCCGGTGGTGGCGTTGGAGTCGCGGTGCAGGTTCTCGTCGATGAAGCGCTCGTAGTGGCCGAGGTCGAGGTCGGTCTCCCCCCCGTCGTCGGTGACGAACACCTCTCCGTGCTCGAAGGGGTTCATCGTGCCGGGGTCGACGTTGATGTAGGGGTCGAGCTTCTGCATGGTGACCCTGAGGCCCCGGCTCTTCAGCAGCCGCCCGAGAGAGGAAGCTGCGAGCCCCTTGCCGAGGGAGCTCGCCACGCCGCCGGTGACGAAGATGTGCTTCGCCAAGAGGTCTCCTCGCATCCAGGTCCCGCGCCGGCGACCGGGCTCGCCGACCCGGGCAGCCTACCCGCGCTGGCCTCGCACCCTCGGGACCGCCCCTGGCACCCCGTCGCCGCCGGCGGCGGCACGGGCCGCCTCCGAGGTGGCCTCGACGAGCAACTCCTCGGCGTGGCGCCTGGCGGTCGCGCTCGTTGGCCGGCCCGAGAGCATCCGGGACAGCTCACCCACCCGGTCCTCGCCCTCGACGACCCCCACCCGGGCCACGGTGCGCTCCCCCTCCAGGTCCTTCACCACCACCAGGTGCCGGTCGGCAAAGGCCGCGACCTGGGCGAGGTGGGTGACCACCACCACCTGGTGGTCCTCGGCGAGGGTGGCGAGCGCCCGGCCGACCGCGACGGCCGCCTCGCCGCCGATGCCGGCGTCCACCTCGTCGAAGACCAGGGCCCGCCCCCGGGAGCCCCCGGCGCGCCCGAGCACCAGGCGCACGGCGAGCATGGTGCGGGCGAGCTCCCCGCCGGAGGCGACCTTGGCTAGCGGCAGCGCCGGCTCGCCGGGGTTGGCGCCGAGCATCCAGGTGACCGACTCACCGGCGTCGCCCTCCACGAGCACCTCGAAGCGGGCCCGGGGCAGCGCCAGCTCGTGGAGGCGCTCCTCCACCGCCCGGGCGAACGGCCCGGCCGCTTCCCGCCGGGCCCTCGCCACGGAGGCCGCCTCCTCCTCGCGCTCGGCTTCGAGCGCCTTGCGCTCGGCGGCCAGCGCAGCAGCCGCCGAGCCGTGGTCCTCCAGCTCCGACAGCCTCCGGCGAGCCTCGTCCCGGTAGGAGATCACCTCGGCGAGATCGTCGCCGTACTTGCGGCGCAGCTCTCCGAGCAGGCGGCGCCGTGCACCCACCTCGGCGAGGCGCACCGGATCCTCCTCGGCCGCTTCGGCCGCCCGGCGCAGGTCCTCGGCGCCGTCGGCGATCTCGGCGACGACCGACCGGAGGCGCTCGGACATCTCGGCGAGGGACCGATGGCTCCCGAGAGCACCGACCGCCGCCCCGGCCCGGTCGAGCGCCCCACCGTCGCCGGCGAGCGCCTGGTGGGCGCCGAGCAGGCAGGCGCGCAGCGTCGCCGCGTCGCCGAGGCGCTCCTCCTCGGCCCGCAGGGCGTCGTCCTCCCCGGGGTCCTCCAGGCGCGCTGCGTCCAGCTCGGAGACCTGGAAGCGCAGCAGGTCGAGCTCGTGGGCGCGCGACCGGGCGTCGCCCCCGAGCTCTGCCTCCCTGGCCGCGAGCACCCGGAGCCGCCGGCGCAGCTCGTCGAGGCGGGAGGTGTCGACTCCGCCGGCCCGGTCGAGCGCAGCGCGCTGGCTGGCCGGGGCGAGCAGCGACTGGGCGGCGTGCTGGCCGTGCAGGTCGAGCAGCTCGCCGGCGACCTCGGCGAGGGCCGCTGCGCTCGCCATCCGCCCGTCGAGGTAGGCGCGGCTGCGCCCCCCGGCGGCCACCGCCCGGGCGAGGATCCGCTCCGCCGGGGTGGCACCGGGCCCGGAGAAGCGGCCCTCCACCAGCGCCTCGTCGGCACCGGGTCGCACGAGGAGGGCGTCGGCCCGCTCACCCACGAGCAGCCCGAGCGCCTCGACCACGAGGGTCTTGCCCGCCCCGGTCTCACCGGTGAGGGCAGTCATGCCCGGGCCGAGCAAAAGTACCTGGTCCTCGATCACGCCGAGGTCGCGTACCCGCAGCTCGACCAGCACGGGAGCCCCAGCCCTAGGCCTGCTCGAGGGAGAACTTCTGGGTGAGGATCTCGGCGAAGTCGCGCTCTTCGAAGGTGACCAGGTGCACGTCCTTGCCGGCGCTCACCTCGACGACCTCGCCGCCGCAGAGCGTCCCCGACGCCACCCCGTCGATCACCAGGTCGGCGGCACGGTCGCCCTCGGGGGTGAGCTCGACACGCTCGTCGGCGTCGAGCACGAGCGAGCGGTCGAACAACCCGTGGGGGGCCACCGGGGTCAGGATCTGGACCCGGGCGCGAGGAGACACGATCGGACCCCTTGCCGAGAGGTTGTAGGCCGTCGAGCCGGTCGGGGTGGCGACGATCAGGGCGTCGGCGGCGAAGGCCACGAACCTCCTCCCGTTCACCGCCACCGCCACCCGGATGGTGTGGCCGCCACCAGGCCGCTGGAGGACGGCGTCGTTGAGGGCGAGCCAGCGGTCGCCGGCCCCGCCCCCCTCCCCAGCGCGCCGCCGGCCCACCTCCAGGGTCATGCGCGTGTCGAGGGTGTAGTCGCCGGCGAGGAACCGCTCGAGGGCGTGCTCGAGCCCGTCGGGCTCGACGGCGGTGAGGTAGCCGAGGCGCCCCAGGTTGACCCCGAGCACCGGCACCCCCGCGGGTGCGGCCAGGCGGACGGTGCGCAGCATGGTCCCATCGCCGCCGAGGCTCACGAGCAGGTCGAGGCCTCGGGCGCCGTCGTCACGGTCGGAGCGCTGGCCTTCGGAGCGCCGGCCGCCGGGGCGCTGGCCGTCGGAGCCCTCGTCTTCGGGGCGCTCGTCTTCGGAACGCTCGATGGCACCTCCCTGGTCCCCGGAGGGCTCGGTGGCACCGATGGCACCGGCGGCACCGAGCCGGCGGGCCCGGTGGCCGAGGCGCTCCAACCACCTCGCGGTGCGCTCCTCTAGCCCCCGGGCGCTCGGCCGGCCAGGGTGCGAGAGCAGGCCGACAACTGCCATCAGCTACCCCGCGCTTCGGGATCCACCCCGGCCAGGGCGGCCTCGATCAACGAGCCGGGCTCCGGGGCTGCCTCGGCTGCGGCGCCGGGGCGCAGGTGGGCGAGGAGCTCGACGTTGCCGTCGGCCCCACGGATGGGAGAGGCCACGAGCCCCATCATGACCGCTCCAGCGGTCCGCATGGCTGCCTCGACCCCGAGCACGGCCTCACGCCACGCAGCGGGGCTGCGCACCACCCCGCGCCCCCGGGAGACCTCCCGCCGCCCCACCTCGAACTGGGGCTTGACCAGGACCACCAGATCGCCGCCGGTCGCAGTGGCCGCGACCAGGGGCGCCGCAACGCTGCGCAGCGAGATGAACGACAGATCGGCCACTACGAGGGGAAAGGGGCCCCCGAGGCGGCGCGCGTCGAGGTGGCGCACGTTGAGCCGTTCGTGGCTCTCGACCCGCCCGTCGGAGCGCATCCGCTCGTGCAGCTGGCCGTGGCCGACGTCGACGGCGACCACCCGGGCCGCACCGCGCTGCAGCAGGCAGTCGGTGAACCCGCCGGTCGAGGCGCCGGCGTCGAGAGCCACCCGGCCGGCGACGGGGATCTCGAAGCGCTCGAGGGCGGCGTCGAGCTTGTCTCCTCCCCGGCTCACGAAGCGCGCCGGCGGACCCAGCACCACCAGCGGCTCTCCGGCGGCGACGAGGCGCGACGCCTTGTCCGCGACCACCCCACCGGCGCGGACCCGGCCGTCCCCGATCAGCCGAGCGGCCTGCTCGCGGCTCGGGGCGAGCCCCCGGCGGACCAGCTCGACGTCGAGGCGCCGGCGGACGTTGGACGTTCAGCCCCCGCCCGGCCGCCCGGGGCGACCGGTGCCGCCGGGTGGCCGGTCGGACCGGGGAGCCTCTTCGCCCACCCTCGCGCCTGGCGCCGCTCTCTTGGCGGGCGTAGCCGTAGCTCTCGGGTTCGCCGGCCGCCCGGGCGCCCGCCGGTCCGGCGGCGCCGACCTCTTGGCTGCCGGCGCCTTCGTCGCCCTCGCTGTCGTGCTCACCGGTGCCGGCCTCTTGGCTGCCGGCGACTTCGCTGTCGCCCCCCTCCGCTCCGCTGCGGTCTTGCCGGCCCGCTCGGCCTTCGGCGCCGCCCCCGCTGCGCTCCTCTGCGCCGGCAGCTTCCTCACCGGACCCCCCGACGCATCCGCTGCCGCCTCCAGGCGGGCGAGGCGCTCCTCGATCCTCTCGATGTCGTCAGTCGTGGCGATCCCGAGGGTGGCGAGCTGGGCCGCCACCTCCCGGCACACGAGGTCCAAGAGCTGGTCGGCGCCCCGCCACCGGGGGTCGCGCTCCCCGTCCTCGGGCTGCTCGTCCTCGGGCCGCTCGTTTTCCGGCCTCCCGTCTTCGGGCTTCCCACCGGTGAGCCCGCCCCAGCCTCCGAGCCCCCTCAACACCTCCTCGGCCCTGGCCCGTGCCATGTCCACGAAGTCCGCCCCGACCACCTGGAACCGCCTCATCCGTTCATCGGGACCCATGTCCCGAGGCTACCCCTGCTCCAGGCGGTTGCACCGGGCCGGACCAGCTCACGCCGGGGTTGCGTCGCGCCGGAAGGTGCCGCCGTCCGAGATGGGCTCGGGGGTGACTGGGTCCCGTAGGGCACCACATATGGTCGCCAACGGGACCCAGTTGCGGTCGCCCCCGCCCCGGCGGTCAGGCGGTCAATCCTGGGCCAGTGCGCCGGCGAGGAGCTGGTCCACCGCCCCGGCGAGGTCGTCTGCGACGAGCGCCGGCTCGGGCTGCACCGGCAGGTCGGACCGGCTGGTCGAGCCCGAGAGCACCAGGGCGAAGGGCGCACCGACGGCTCCCGCCATCAGGCCGTCGGTCTCGGGGCGGTCGCCGACCATCACCCGCGGCGTGCCGAAGCGGGCCATGACCAGCTCGGCGACCGGGCGGTGGGGCTTGCCGGCGACCTCTGCCTGCCTCCCGGAGGCCGTCGCCACGAACGCGACCAGGGCGCCGGCTCCGGGGAGGGGCCCGTCGGGAGTCGGGTAGGTGGCATCGGTGTTGGTCGCCACGAAGCGGGCTCCGTCCCTAATCGCCGTGGCCGCCCTGGCCAGCTCGTGGTAGTCGAAGGTGAGGCTCCTGCCGACCACGACGGCATCGGGGTGCGCGCCAGCCGGCACCACCTCGACCCCCCTCTCTCGGAGGGCCTCTTCGATCCCGGCGGCTCCGACCACCGCCGCCCGCTGCCCCGGAGCGAGCATCGACGCTGCCGCTTGCGCCGAGGTGACCAGGTCCTCTGGCCCTGCAGGGAACCCCGCGGCGTGCAAGGCGTCGAGGTACTCGGCGACCGTCGGCCCCGAGTTGTTGGAGAGGAACACGACGCGCTCCCCCGCCGCCCGCAGCCGGGCGACCGCCTCGGGGGCCTCGGGGATGGGCCGCCCGGCGAGCCACACCACGCCGTCCACGTCGAGGAGCGAGGTCATCGTCGGAGTCTCCCATGCCGGCTGTCGCGAGGGCATAGTCGCTGCTCAGAGGGCATCTCCTTGCCCTGGCGCCCTCGGGGTTGTACTCAGGGGGCATGTCAAGATTCGAGCCGTTCCCCGGACTGCGGTTCTCTGCCAGCCACGTCTCCTCTCTGGACGACGTCGTCTGCCCTCCCTACGACGTGATCTCCGAAGAGGAGCGCGAGCGCCTCGTCGCCCGCAGCCCGGCCAACATCGTCCGGGTCGAGCTCCCCCGCTCCACCGACGGCGACGACCCGTACCTGGCGGCCGCCAAGCTGCTCGACGCGTGGCGCGACGGCGGAGTGCTCCACCGCGACCGGGAGCCGGCATTCTACGGCTACCGGATGAGCTTCACCGACGAGCTCGGCACGGCGCGCTCGACCGTCGGGGTGATCGGCGCTCTCGGCCTCGAGCCCCCCGGGGCGGGGATCCTCCCCCACGAGGAGACCACCCCGAAGGCCCGCTCCGACCGCCTCTCGCTGCTCCGGGCGACCCGGGCCAACCTCTCGCCCATCTGGGGGCTCTCGCCGGCTGCGGGGCTCACCGAGCTGCTCGGCTCCCCTGCCCACCCCCGGCCTGCGGAGCGGGTCACCTGTGAGGACGGGGTCTGCCACGAGCTGTGGCCGATCACCGACCGCCACGAGGTAGACGACATCTCCCAGGTGGTCGGCTCCGAGCCGGTGCTCATCGCCGACGGGCACCACCGCTACGAGACCGCTCTCGCCTTCCAGGCCGAGGAGCGGGACGCCGGCGGGGGCCGGCCCGGGGACCACGACCTCGTCATGGCGCTCGTCGTCGAGCTCGCCGAGGACCAGCTCGCCGTCGGGGCCATCCACCGCTTGTTGAGCGGGCTACCGGAAGGCTTCGACCTCGCCGGCGCCCTGGGCAGGTACTACTACCTGGAGCCGACCGCCCGTGGCGACGCCGGGATCGCCCGGGCGATGCAGGACGCCGGCGCCTCCGCCCTGGTGACCCCCGACGGCTGCTGGCTGGCCCGCCCGCGCCCGGAGACGGCCGACGCAGCGGTCCACGACCTCGACTCCAGCCGCCTCGACGTGGCGCTCGCGGCCCTGCCGCCCCACCGGGTCGACTTCCAGCACGGCGCCGACCTCTGCCTGGCAGCAGTGGAAAGCGGCCACGCCCAGGCTGCGGTGCTGCTGCGGCCGGCCGGCGTCGGCCAGATCGCCGAGGTCGCCCGGGGCGGGGTGCGGATGCCAGCAAAGACCACGTTCTTCTGGCCCAAGCCGAGGACCGGCATGGTGGTGCGCGAGCTGATCGACTAGCCGGTTGGGCCACGGCGGCAGCCGCCCCCGGCTGGCGGCTCGCTCGGGGCAGGCACCGACCCTCCCCCAAGGGAGCCCAACCGAGATGGCCGGGAAGATCCCCGCTGCGCGGCCGGCCTCGACGTCGGGCATGCCTCCGCACTGGAGCCCGGCCGAGAAGGCCGGGAAGACAGCACCGCAACATCGGCCGCGCGCTGGTCTGGATCACCGCAATGGAGCCCGGCCGAGAAGGCCGGGAAGACCCGGCGACCACCCCCATCATGTCCTCCCAGGTGGCCCGCCGCAATGGAGCCCGGACGAGAAGGCCGGGAAGATGCGCCGTGCAGGTCGCCCCGGCCGACAGGCCCTGCCAGCCGCAATGGAGCCCGGCCGAGAAGGCCGGGAAGACCCTCCCCAGTGCACGAGGAGCAGGTAGAGCGCGACGAGGCCGCAATGGAGCCCGGCCGAGAAGGCCGGGAAGATGCGCCGTGCAGGTCGCCCCGGCCGACAGGCCCTGCCAGCCGCAATGGAGCCCGGCCGAGAAGGCCGGGAAGACGCCGCGGTGGCCTCGGCCGGGGTGGTGTCGTAAAGCAGAGATCG
>JAKARG010000082.1 GCA_021819345.1 Actinomycetes bacterium
GGGCTCGTAGTAGCGCCGACCCTCCAGGTGCTCGGGCCGGTAGGCCTGCTCGACCCACCCCGAGGGCTCGTCGTGGGGATAGCGGTACCCGGACCCGTGGCCGAGCCGGGCCGCCCCCTGGTAGTGGGCGTCGCGCAGGTGCGGCGGCACGGCGCCTGCCGGCAGCTGCTCGAGGTCCGCTCGGGCCGCGGCGAGCGCCATGGTCACCCGGTTGGACTTCGGCGCCCCCGCCAGGTGCACCACGGCCTGGGCCAGGTTGAGCGCCGCCTCGGGCAGGCCGACCAGC
This sequence comes from Actinomycetes bacterium, assembly GCA_021819345.1. Lineage (GTDB taxonomy): Bacteria > Actinomycetota > Acidimicrobiia > Acidimicrobiales > Palsa-688 > JAKAQB01. The sequence goes on from JAKARG010000082.1 coordinate 287, forward strand.
TCGACCGCCCGGGCCGCGGCGTCGGCGACGAGCAGGGCGGTCGGGTCGGCCATGCCGACGTCCTCGCTCGCGAGGATCACCAGCCGGCGGGCGACGAAGCGGGCGTCCTCGCCGGCGGCGAGCATCCGGGCGAGCCAGTACAGCCCGGCGTCGACGTCCGAGCCACGGATCGACTTGATGAAGGCGCTGACGACGTCGTAGTGCTCGTCGGGACCGTAGGGCAGCGCCCGGGTGCTGCGGGCCGCTTCCACCTCGGCCACGTCGACCACCCCACCGCCGGCGAGGGCGATCGCCACCTCCAAGGCGGTGAGGGCGGCCCGGGCGTCACCGTCGACCACCCCGACGAGCAGCTCGGCGGCCGCCGCGGTCAGCTCGACGCCCTCTGTGGCGGCCGCCCGGGTGACCACCGAGCGCAGGGCTTCGGCGCCGAGCGGCTCCAGGCGGAACAGGGTCGAACGGCTGAGCAGCGGCGGGTTGACGTTGAAGTAGGGGTTCTCGGTCGTCGCCCCGACCAGGGTGAGGGTGCCGTCCTCGACCGCCGGCAGCAGGGCGTCCTGCTGGGCGCGGTTGAAGCGGTGCACCTCGTCCAAGAACAGGATCGTGCCCCGGCCCTGCTCGCCGAGGAGCCGCCGGGCGCCGTCGATGACCTCCCGCACCTCCCGCACCCCGGCGCTCACCGCCGAGAGCGCGACGAAGTCCCGAGCGCTGCCCGCAGCCACGAGACGGGCGATGGTGGTCTTGCCGGTGCCCGGCGGGCCCCAGAGCACCACCGAGCTCAGCCGGTCCGCCTCGATCAACGCCCGCAGGGGCTTACCGGGCCCGAGCAGGTGCTCCTGGCCGGCGACCTCGTCGAGGCTCCGGGGGCGCATCCGGGCGGCGAGCGGCGCCCGCTCGGCGAGGCGCTCGTCCGCCGCGGCGGCGAAGAGGTCATCGGCCACTCTGGGTGCCTCCACTCCTCGCCGGCGCCGGCAGCTGGTCGCCTGGCGCTAGCGCAGGTCGCGCAGGTCGAGGCCGGCGGCACCGGCGCCCGCCGGGGCCCGGGTCGAGCCGTCGAGCTCCGCCCACTCCCCGAAGCCCTCGGTGCCGAGGGCTTCGAGCTGGTGGACGAGGTTGCGCCGGCGGGGCACGAGGCGGACCTGCGCCCCGACCCCGATCAGGCGCCGCTGCCAGGCGACGAGGCGGCCCGGGGGGACCTCGGGGCCGTAGACGAGCGCCACCTTGCGAACCTCGGGACGGTAGCGGGAGGCGTCGACCAGCTCGACGACGCGCTCGAAGCCGATCGACAGACCGCAGGCCGGGACCTCGGTGCCGAGGAACCGCCCGACCATCCCGTCGTAGCGCCCTCCCCCGCCGATCGAGCCGGGGAAGTCGGGGTGGCGCAGCTCGAAGATCGACCCGGTGTAGTAGCCCTGGCCGCGCACCAGCGCTGCGTCGGCGACCAGGTCGGCGCCGGGCTTGGCCTCGAGCACCCCGTCACGGATGGCGACGAGGCGCTCCGCCTGCTCCGCGGCCCGCCCGGGCAGGGCGGCGAAGGTCGCGTCGAAGTCCCCCTCGGAGGCCTCCAGGCCGGCCAGGACCTCGACGAGGCGCTCCGAGGGCCCTTTGGGCAGCTCGCGCTCGGCGAGCTCGGCGGAGACCCCGTCCATGCCGAGCTTGTCGAGCTTGTCGAGGGTGACCAGCACCTCGCTCCGGGCCCCGGGGGCGAAGCCGCAGGCGTCGAGGATCGCCGAGAGGACCCCTCGGTCGTTGAGCCTGGCCGTCACCCCTCCCACCCCGAGGGCCTCCAGCGCGTCGAGGGTGGCGGCGATGAGCTCGACCTCGGCGACCGCCCCGGGCTCTCCGACCACGTCGATGTCGCATTGGTGGAACTGGCGGTAGCGCCCCCGCTGCGGCCGCTCGGCGCGCCAGACCGGGGCGATCTGGAGCGCCCTGAAGACCTCCGGCAGCTCGCCCCGGTGGCTCGCGTAGAAGCGCGCCAGCGGGAGGGTGAGGTCGAAGCGCAGGCCGAGGTCGGCTGCCGCAACGGGGGCGACGGCCAGCTCGGGGTCGAGCCCCCGGCGCAGGATCTTGAAGATCAGCTTCTCGTTGTCCCCCCCCTCGCCGGACTCGAGCCGGGACAGCTCCTCGACCGCCGGGGTCTCGATCTCCTGGTAGCCATAGGAGGAGAAGCTCTCCCTGATCGAGCGAAGCACCAGCTCCCGGCGCAGCTTCTCGCCCGGGAGGAAGTCGCGCATGCCCCGGGGGGCTTGTACGGTGGCAGCCATCGCCGTGACGCTACCGGGCCACTCGCCCCCGGGTGGCGCAACGAGGCGATGTGTGGCGGCGGCGGCGGCGCTCAGCCCCGGTTGGGGAGCACCCGGTAGGCGTCGTAGACGCTGTCGATCCGCTTCAGCGCGTTGAGCACCGACTCCAGGTGGGCGGGGTCGGCCAGCTCGAACTCGAAGCGCATCCGGGTCACCCGGTCCGCCCGGGTGAGCGTCTCGCTGCGCAGGATGTTCAGGTGGTGCTCGGAGAAGACCTTCCAGACGTCGACGCCGAGGCGGGTGCGGTCGAGCGCCTCCAGCTCCACCGCTGCGCTGAACGCGCCGCCCCGGTCGTCCCACTCCACCTCGATCAGGCGCCCGACCTCGCCGGCCGACAGCGCGGCTGCGTTGGAGCAGTCGCTGCGGTGCACGCTCACCCCCCTGCCCCGGGTGACGAAGCCGATGATCTCGTCGCCGGGGACCGGCGTGCAACAGCGCGACAGGCGGACCATCACGTCGTCGAGACCTTCGACGTGGACCCCCTGGCGGGCCCCACCCCGGCGCGGGCGGCGGGCGGTCGCCGGCAGCTGCTCGTCGTGGTCGCCGGCATGCAGCTCCCGGCCGAGGCGCTGGGCGACCGAGCGGGCCGAGACGTGTCCCTCCCCGATCGCCGCGTGGAGGGCGTCGAGGTCCGCGTAGTGCAGCGTCGCGGCCAGCTCGGCGAGGACCTGCGAGCCGGAGAGCTTCTGCACCGGGAGGCCCTCGCGACGCAGCTCCTTGGCCAGGTCCTCCCGCCCGGACTCGATCGCGTCCTCCCGGCGCTCCCGGCTGAACCACTGGCGGATCTTGGCCCGGGCCCTCGGCGTCGCCGCCACCTTCAGCCAGTCACGGCTCGGGCCGGCGGAGGGCACCTTGGAGGTGAAGATCTCCACGCTGTCGCCCGAGGTGAGCTTGCAGTCGAGGGGCACCAGCCGTCCGTTGACCCGGGCCCCGATGCAGCGGTGGCCGATCTCGGTGTGGATGCTGTAGGCGAAGTCGATCGGGGTCGCGCCCGCCGCGAGGGTGACCACGTCGCCCTTGGGGGTGAAGACGAAGACCTCGTCGGTCTCCAGGTCGAGCTTCAGGGTCTCCAGGAACTCGGCCGGGTCGGTGCTCTCGCTCGACCAGTCGACGATCCGCTGCAACCACGCCACGTCCGCGGCGCTCGCCTGCTCCTTGTAGCCCCAGTGGGCGGCGATCCCCCGCTCGGCCCGGCTGTGCATCTCCCAGGTGCGGATCTGGACCTCGAGCGGCTTGCCCTGGGGGCCGACGACGGTGGTGTGCAGCGACTGGTAGAGGTTGAACTTGGGGGTGTTGACGTAGTCCTTGAACCGGCCCTGGACCGGCACCCAGGCCCCGTGGACCGCGCCGAGCACCGCCCAGCAGTCCTTGACCGAGTCGACCAGGATCCTCACCCCGACCAGGTCGTAGATCTCGTCGAACTCCTTGCCCTTCACCACCATCTTCTCGTAGATCGAGTAGAGGTGCTTGGGCCTGCCGGTCACCTGGCCCTCGATCCTGGCGGCGGCGAGGCGCTCCTCGACCTGGCCGATCACCTGGGCGAGGTACAGGTCGCGCTCGGGGGCCCGGATGGCGACCATCTGCTCGATCTCCGCGTAGCGGCGGGGGTGCAGCGTGGCGAAGGCGAGGTCCTCGAGCTGCCACTTCAGGTCCTGGATGCCGAAGCGATGCGCGAGCGGCGCGTAGATGTCGAGGGTCTCTTGGGCGGTGCGCCGCTGCTTCCACTCGGGCAGGGCTGCGATGGTGCGCATGTTGTGCAGGCGATCGGCCAGCTTGATGAGCAGCACCCTCGGGTCCTGGGCCATCGCCACGAGCATCTTGCGGATCGTCGCCGCCTGCTGGGCCTGCTTGGAGTCGAAGCGCAGCCGGTCGAGCTTGGTCACCCCGTCGACGATCGCGGCGATCGCCGAGCCGAACTCCGCCTCGATGTCCTCCAGGGTGACGATGGTGTCCTCGACCGCGTCGTGGAGCAGGGCGGCGGCGCAGGTGACGTCGTCGAGGCCGAGACCGGCGAGCAGGGTGGCGACGGCGAGGGGGTGGGAGATGTACGCCTCCCCCGAGGAGCGCAGCTGGCCCTCGTGGGCCCGGTCGGCCACGTCGTAGGCCTGGACGAGCAGGGCGGTGTCGGCCTTCGGGTGGCGGTGATGGAAGGCGTCGAGCAGTGGGGTGAGGGCGTCGGCGGTCTGTACCTGGCGGCGCCAGGGCAGGACGCGCTCGACCGTCGCGACCGCCCTGCCGCGCCCCACCCCCTCGACGCGCGTCACCGTCGGATCGCCGCCCCGGGTGGCGGCGCGAGCCTCGGAGGCGGCGCCCGGTGGCTCACGGGTAGCGCACCAGCGATTCGATCCGGAGCCCGTCGAGGCGCGCCCGGCCCCCGAGGAAGCCCAGCTCGAGGATGCAGCCGAAGCCCACCACCTCGCTGCCGAGCCTCCCGGCCAGACGGGTCACCGCCGACGCAGTGCCCCCGGTGGCAAGGACGTCGTCGACGACGAGCACCCGCTCCCCCGCCGCCAGGGCGTCGGAGTGGATCTCCAGGCAACCGGTGCCGTACTCGAGGGTGTAGCTCTCGCGCTCCACCTGCCAGGGGAGCTTCCCCGCCTTGCGGACCGGGACGAAGCCGACGCCGAGGCGCAGCGCAACGGGCGCCGCGACGATGAACCCACGGGCCTCGATGCCGACGACCTTGTCGACGGCTGCGCCGGCGAAGGCGTCGGCCAGCGCCGCAACACAAGCGGCGAAGGCCGCCTCGTCGGCGAGCAACGGGGTGATGTCCTTGAACACCACCCCCTCCTCGGGGAAGTCGACCACGTCACGGACCAGCGCAGAGACGAGGTCGGTGTCGAGGGCCACGGAGAGAACCTACCTTGCGCCCGGGGCGTAGCCCGTCATCCCGGCCGGCAGGCTCCAACCGGTGGTGGCCGGGTCAGTGGCGCTTCTTCTTGCGCGGCCTCGGGTTGCGGGCGGCCCCCGAGCGCGGCGGCACCGGGGTCGCCGGACGCTGCGGGGCCACCTCGGTGGCCGTGGCGGGTTGGACGGCGCCCGAGGCGTTGGTCCTCGACCCGTTCCCGCCCGAGGCCTCGGTGGCCGAGCCGTCCGCAGCCGCGCCGTCGGGGCCGGCGGCTGTGGTGCCGGTAGCCGCGGTGGCGGCTGTGGTGCCGGCGGCCGCAGTGGCGGCTGTGGTGCCGGCGGCCGCGCTGGCGGCTGTGGCGACGGGGACCGACTTGCGCGAGGCGGCCGGGTCTCCTGCGCCGGCGGGCGAGGGGGTCGCGCTCGTGCGTCGCTGCGGCGGAGCGGGGCGCCGGCTCGGGCGGGCCAGCCCCGATCGCTTCCCTGCCGACGAGCCGTTGCCGGCCGACGCCGGCTGGAGGCTCGGGCCACCGGTGGGGTCGCTTCCCTCGGGCGCGCCCTCGGGCACCTGTACGTCGGCGGACCGGCGCGCTGCGCCGACCGGGCTGGCCGCCGGCCGGCCCGCCGGAGCCCGCGATCCCGAGGGGCGCCTCGGCGTGCCGGGCTCGGGGAGGACCCCACCGCTTGCCGCCGAGCGGGGGCTGATCCGCCGGGGGCGGCCCGCGCCGAGGCGCTTGCGCAGCTCGGCGTAGCGGGGCTCGCGTTCTTTGAGCAGGGCCAGGAGCGGCGAGGCGATGAAGATCGAGGAGTAGGCCCCGGTGGTGAGCCCGATGGCGAGCGCCAAGCCGAACTCGCTCAGCGCGGTCGCCCCGAGCAGGCCGGCGCCGATCCCGAGGATCGACACGATCGGGATGATGGCGACGAAGGAGGTGTTGAGCGAGCGGGCGAGCACCTGGTTCATCGAGACGTTGACCGTCTCGGTGTAGGTGATCCGGTTGGTCGAGGCGAGGCCCCGCGTGTTCTCCTGGACCTTGTCGAACACGACGATCGTGTCGTAGAGGGAGTAGCCGAGGATGGTGAGGAAGGCGATCACCGTGTCGGGGCTCACCTGCAGGCCCGAGAGCGAGTAGACCCCGACGGTCACGAGGATGTCGTGGACCAAGGCGGTGAGCGCGGCGAGGGCCATCTTCCCCTCGAAGCGGAACCAGATGTAGACGCTCACCGCGACGAGGAAGATGAGCACCGCCTTGATCGCGTCGTCGGTGACGTTGGCGCCCCACGACGGCCCGATGGCGTTGATCACCACGTCGTTGAACGGCACGTGGGAGACCCTGGCCATCGCCAGGCCGACGTCTTTCACCGCGTTCGCGCTGCTGGTCGTCCTCGCCTTGCCTGCCACCTCGATGATGCGCTGGCCGGTGGCCCGGTTGGTGAGCACCTGGACCGTGCCCTGCGAGAGCGTCGGGTCGACCTTGTCGACCGCGGCGCGGACCACCGGGACGCTCTGGTGGGAGGGGACCTGCCAGACCGTGCCGCCCTTGAAGTCGATCGAGAAGTTGACGCCCCGCAGGCCCACCGAGAGCAGCCCGACGATGATCACCGTGGCGGACAGGGCGAACCATCGTCGCCACCTGCCGGCGAAGTCGAAGGAGGTCTCGCCCCGGTAGAGCCTCCCGAAGGCGCCGCCCCTGCCCGGCATCAGCCCGCCCCGCCGGTCGGGTCCACCCCGCGACCCCGTGCGACGCCGAGGAAGCGGCCCCGGCTGAGCGATCGACGCCGGCCGAGGAGCACCACGATCGGACGGATGAAGAAGTAGGCGGTGAACACGTCGAGCAGGGTGGACAGCCCGAGGGTGAACGCGAAGCCCCTCACGTCGCCGACGGTGAACAGATAGAGGATGAGGGCGGCGAGGAACGACACCAGGTCGGCGGTGAGCACCGTCTTGTAGGCCCGTACGAAGCCGCTCTCCACCGACCCCCGGACCGTCTTGCCGGAGCGGATCTCCTCTTTCAACCGCTCGAAGTAGACCACGTAGGAGTCGACGGTGATCCCGATCGACACGATGATCCCGGTGACCCCCGAGAGGGTCAGCGCCAGGCCGGCGGTGTAGCTCAGCTGGGTGAGGATCGAGTAGAGCAGGGCACCCCCGACCCCGAGCCCGAGCACCACCACGAGCCCGAGGGCCCGGTAGTAGACGATCATGTAGATGAGCACGAGGATCAGCCCGCCGATGCCGGCGAGCAACCCGGCCCGCAGCGACGCCGAGCCGAGGGTCGCCGAGACGGTCTGGACCGTCTGGGGGTTGAAGCGCACCGGGAGCGAGCCGTAGCTGAGCTCGGTGGCGAGGTCGGTCGCCTGCTTGGCGGTGAAGTTACCGGTGATCGACAGCGGCCCGGTGAAGGTGGGCACCTCGATGGTCGGCGCCGACTCGACCAGCCCGTCGAGCTCGATCGCCTCGAGCGAGCTGTACGGCTCGCTCGCGTTGGTGGCCGGGTTGTAGGTCTGGTGGCGGATCGCGGCGACCTTGTTCCATTCGCGCAGGCCCTTGGAGGTGAGCGTGACGCTCACCTGGTACTGGCCGCCGGTGCTGATGACTGCCGACGCGCTCCTCACGATCGTCCCCGACAGCGGCTGCTTGATCCCCGCCTGGCCCGAGGACGGCCCGAGCAGCCAGCGCGGTGCCGACTTTCCCAGGCCCATGTTGGGCGACGAGGGCAATAGGACCGTCTTGTAGGGGTCGTCTGCGTCCGGCGAGGTGGAAGGGATCGACGCCGCGCTCGCCGACCCGCAGGTAGCCGAGCTGAGCGCGCTCGACTTGGAGCCGGTCGACTTGGAGCCGGTCGACTTGGAGCCGGTCGTGCCCGCGGCGGAGACCGCCGAGGTGAGCACGCCGACGGTGCCGGCAGCCGACTTGCCGGAGGTGGCCTTGGCGCCGGTGCTCCCCGCCCCCGAGGACTTGGCGGCACCCGAGGACTTGGCCGGCGCGTACGCCGGCAGCTCGCAGTAGACCGGCCGGAAGTACAGCTGCGCCGTCGAGCCGAGCACGCCGAGGACCTGGGCCGAGTTCTTCGCGCCCGGCAGCTCGATGTCGATCTCGTTGCCCTGGCGCTGGACCGTCGAGTTGGACACCCCGAGCCCGTTGACCCTCCGGTCGATGATCTGGATCGCCTGGTCGAGGACCGTCGGGGTCACCTTGCCCACCGGGGCGAGCACCACCCCCACCCCGCCGCGCAGGTCGATGCCGAGCAGGATCGAACGTCCGGCGGCGAAGGTCCCGCCGAGGGCGGCACCGGCTACCAGGATGATCCCGAGCAGCGAGGTCCAAAGGGCGCGTCGGCGCACCTTCAGTTGCCCTCGGTGGCTTCGGGGTCCCTCTCGCCGCCGCCGTAGGTCCCGGCGGCCCCGCTGGCCGGCGCCCCCTCCCCGTCCACCTCTACGGCGTCGTAGCCCTGCCCGTCCCCCTCGACGCCGTAGACCTCCTCCCCGTCGTCCTCGTAGTCGCCGTCGTCGTAGCCGTCGCCGCCGTCGTCGCCGCCGCCGTCGTCGTCGTAGCCCTCGTCTCCCACCTCGTCGTCGGAGCCGTCGTCTCCGGCGCGTCCGAAGTGACCCGACGGCTCGCTGCCGCCGTGCTCCTCCCCGTCGTCGAAGCGGTCCTCCACCCCGTAGTGCGCGTCCGGCCCGCTCCAGGGCTCGGGCGGCTCCGAGCGACCGTCGCTCTCCTCGGCGGTCCTCGGCGGGGGGGCTCCGGCCACCGAGGAGCGGAGGTTGACCGCCCGGCGCCAGAAGGTGAGCGTCGAGCCTGGAGCGACCTCCACCTCGACCTCGTCGCCTTCGATCGCGGTGATCCGCCCGAGGATCCCCCCGGCGGTGACCACGTCGTCGCCCACCTCCAGGTTCTTGCGACCACCCTGGGACTGGCGTGCCCGGCGGCTGCGGGGCCGCAGGACGAAGAAGTAGAGGATCGCCAGCGCGACGATCACGATGAGGAAGAAGGACCCCCCGGCGCCGCTGGCCTTGGTGGTCTTGGCGGTCTTGGCGGCGGCGACCACCCGTACGAGCAGGGCGGCGAGCAGTGCTGGGTGCATGGCGAAGGGGCTCCTGGGTGCAGGACCGGGTGACCTTAGCGCACCGGCCCCCCTTTCCTGGGAGCGGCGGGGCGCTCGACGCCGACGCCCTCAGCCCTCGGCAGGGGCGAACAGGCCGGTGTCGGCCACCCACTCGCCGGCCACCCGCTCGCCGGCCACCCGCTCGCCGGCCACCGCCGGTGCGGGGAGCCCGAGGTGGGACCAGGCCGAAGGGGTCGCCACCCGACCCTTCGGGGTGCGCATCAACAGCCCGAGCTGGAGCAGGAACGGCTCGTAGACCTCTTCCACGGTCTCGGGCTGCTCCCCGACGCTCACCGCCAGGGTCGACAGGCCCACCGGGCCGCCTCCGAACCTGGCGCAGACCGCGTCGAGGATCGAGCGGTCGAGCTTGTCGAGGCCGAGCTCGTCCACCCCGAAGACCGCCAGCCCCTCCCGGGCCACCGGCAGGCTCACCGTGCCGTCCCCTCTGACCTCGGCGAAGTCCCGGACCCGCTTGAGCAGCCGGTTTGCGATCCTCGGGGTCCCCCTG
>JAKARG010000083.1 GCA_021819345.1 Actinomycetes bacterium
ACGACCCCAACGATCGCTGCCTCACGCCGCTGGCCGAACCTGCAAGCTATAGCCGGTAAATAGGCAGGTTCCCTTGCGGCCCAACGACAGCGTGACGCCGTGGTTGACAGCGAGTTGTCGGTAGTCCCGGCTGGTGTACTGACAGCCCTATCGGAGTGGAAGATCACCCCGGGCGCCGGTCGGCGAAGGCGACCAACAGCGCCTCGGAGATCAACTCGGTGCGCATGAGATCGGCGATCGCCCAGCCGACCACGCAGCGGGAGGCGAGGTCGATCACCCTCGCCGGGTACGCCCAACCCTCCCAGGTCGGGAGGTAGGTGATGTTGCCCACGTAGCGGGCATCGAGGACCGTGCAGGGCCCGAACGCCCGGCGGATCAGATCGAGGGGCTCGGCCTGGGCGGCGGGGTCCTGGATGGTCGTCTTGGGCCACCGCTTCTTGCAGCGGCCCTCCAGGCAGCCGACCCGCATGAGGCGGCGGACCCGCCGCCGCCCGCAGAAGATCTGGCGGGCGAGCAGCTCATGGTGGACCCTCGGCGCCCCGTAGGTGCCATCGGGCTCGGCGTGCACCTTGCGGATGGCATCGAGCGCTTCGCCGTCGCCGAGCGCCCGGGCCGAGGGGGTGTGGGTCTTGCGCTGGTAGTAGGCGGATCGGGAGACCTCGAACAGCTCACAGGCGTGCTTGACGCTGTGAGCTGCTGCTTCCTCCGCCTCGATGAAGCCATCCAGCTTCACCGGGTCTCCTTCGCGAGAAGAGCCGTCGCTCGAGCAGATCGACATCAGCCTGCAGCCGGCGGTTCTCCCGCCGCAGCCGGACAACTCCTCCCGCTCCTCGCTCGTCAGGCCCTCCCGCCGGCCGGCGTCAACATCGGCGCGCTTGACCCACTCCCGCACCGCCGCCTCGGACAGATCGAAGTCCTGCGCGACCTCACCGACAGAGCGGTCACCAGCCCGGCAGCGCTCGACGATCTCGGCCTTGAACTCCGGCGTGAACGACCGGCGGGGACGGGGCTTCCTCTTCACCACAGTCTCCATGTGGACATCCTTCCTGGGGCTCACACCCCACTTGGTGGATGTCCGTCAGACCGTGCCAACCCCATGGCATCGAACCTCGAGGGATGGCGGCGAGGCCCGTCCCGGTGGCACTCAGCAGCCCTCGATCCTCCGGCGTGGGGTTACCGGATCGAGGAGCGAGCGAGGCTCGTGGCCCGCGATGGCTCGGAGCAGGTCGTCCACCATGAGTGCAAAGAACCGTCGCCGGCTCTCCCCGGTCACCCCGCCGATGTGTGGGCTAAGGAAGACGTTCGGGAGCAGGCGCAGAGCGGACTCCTGCGGTATCGGCTCGGGGTCGAGCACGTCGAGACAAGCCACCACGTCTCCCGCCCGCAATCGTTCGACCAGGGCGCCAGAATCGACCACCTTGCCTCGCGAGACGTTCACGAAGACCGCTCCTGGCCGGAGGTAGGCCAGCTCGCTCCGGCCGATCATGCCTTCGGTCCGGGGGGTGAGTGGTACCAGGCAGCAGACGACGTCGCAGGCGAGCACCGACTCGAGTCGCGTGAACGTGACACCGGCGAGCTCCGCCATCTCCCGGGGAGCGTAGAGGTCGTATGCGAGGATCTCGGAATCGAAGGGCCGGAGCAACTCGGTGAGGCGCCACGCGATGTGGCCGAAGCCGATCATCCCCACCCGCCGTCCGCTCAGCTCGCAGTCCCCGTAGCTACGACTGGCCTCCCGATCCCCCGGGTCGGCGAAGACAGCTTCTCCGGCGATCAGCCGACGAAACAGCCTCCCGGCGTCCCGGAGCCCGAGGATCATGAGGGCCAGAGCCCACTCGGCGACGGGCAGCGACGAGCCGTGGGTAGTGTCCACTACGGTCACTCCTCTACTGACCGCTGCCTCGACATCAACCCTCCCGCCCCGACGGTCGCCTTCCAGCTCTCCTACAAAGCGGAGCCGCGGCGCCCCGTCGAGCAGCTCAGCTGTCACACGAGGAGCGCCGTGACAGACCACCAGCGCGTCGAGCCGAGTGGTGAAGTCGGCCAAGCGGTCGGACATCTTCTGGTCGAAGACTGCCTCGCCAAAGGGGGCAGACGACTCGAAGTCCTCGAACACTACGTCGGCAACCTTCCTCAAGCGATCGATGTCCGCCGGGGCGAGATAGCGTCGCCTGATTGCGGGGTGCGCGGCGACGCCGACCACCCAGCGGTCGGGGTGTGCCTCCTCTCCGGGCATGCTCAGCGGATCGCCACCGACTCGTCCTCGCGCAGCGGTGTGCCCCCGAGATCCACACCGGCCGGCGGGTGCATCCCGAGCCCCTCGTCGATCAACTCCACACCGAGACCCGGCACATCCGGTGCAACGAGATAGCCATCCCGGACCGACACCACTGCATCGACCAGGTCGGTCCAAGCCCGGCCATCCTGTGGGACGTGCTCCTGAACCTCCCAGTTCGGCACAGCCATCCCGAGCTGCACGTGGGCAGCGACAGCTACCGGGCCCGAGGGAACGGCGTGCGGCGCCACACCCTGGTGGTGGGCCTCGGCCAAAGCGCAGATCTTGCGCACCTGTGTGATCCCTCCGGCGATCCCCACGTCGGGCCGCAGGAATGCCATCCCCGGTTGCTCGGCGAGCTCGCGGAACTCGTAGATGGTCGTGTTGCGCTCCCCCGCCGCCATCGGGACCGGCACGCGGGCCCCGACGGCTCCTAGAGAGAGCACGCTGTCGGGCGGTATCGGGTCCTCCACGAACAGTGGCCTGAGGCGCGCTGCCTCGTGGCAGAACGATACTGCGTCGCCTGGGCTCAGGTTGCGATGCAACTCCACTGCTAGGTCTACGTCCCAGCCGACCTCCTCCCGGGCGGCAGAGAACCGGGCGATGAGCTCCTCCACTCGACTGCCCTGCCGCCGCTGGTGCAGCTCATGGGTGAAGAGGATCAACTTGAGCGCCCCGTAGCCGGCAGCCACCCCGTCCCGGCACACTGCGGCCACTTCATCCGGGGAGGAGCCGGCGACCACGAGCATTGCCCGCACACCACGCCGGCACCGCCCGCCGAGCAGCTCCCACACCGGGACTTCGAACCGCTTGCCGCGGATGTCCCAGAGCGCCTGATCGATCGCACTGAGCGCGCTCGTCACCGCCATTCCACGCATCGACAGGGCTCGGTAGAGCCGGAGCCAGTGGCGCTCGACTTCCATTGCGTCGGTGCCCACGAGTTGCGCGGAGAAGGAGCGGACGATCTCCGCGACCGCCGACGGCCATCCGAAGTAGGTCGACTCCCCCACTCCTACCAGCCCGGTGTCAGTGGTCACCCTGACGTAGCAAGCCTGGCCGGCCGGCAGAGCCTCCAGCGAGTCGATCTTCACCTCGCCCCCTCCGGTGGGCGGGCCACGACATTGGCGTCAGCACCATCGCCCGGAGGGTAGACCAAGTCTGGGGGGCGGCGGATCGCAGGTGCAGCGATCAGCTCCACAACGCTCGGCAACCCCGGGACCTCGAAGTAGGCGAACGCCCCGTCACCGCCGGCCCCGAAGCCCTGTGCGCTCTGCAGGGGCAGCCAACCGGCCCCAACCGCCCTGGACACCGCTGCTGCATGGTCACCGACGTAGAAGCCGAGGTGCTGGACCCCCTCACCATGGGCCTCGAGGTGCTCGGCGAAGATGCTCGGACCGAAGGTCGGCTGCACCAGCTCGAGCTGTACCCCGCCCGAAGTTGCCAACGCGTGGTATAGACCGAAGTCCACCTTGCGACCCCGATAAGTGGTGTTGCGGATCACCGGGGGCTCGAGGCGGTACCCGGTCCAAGGACCCACCCCGAGGACTTCCCACCACGTGGCGACTGCCGTTTCCAGGTTGCGCACCACGAGCGCCACCTGCCGCAAGGGCTCGCCCACGACCGCTGCCACCTCGCCCATCGAGTCCGAGGGCGGCGCACCGCCCACCGACGCGCTCACCCGGCGGACCCTGGGACCAGGCCGATGGCGAGGTCGATGTCGTCCTGAGCAGCGCTCAACACTCCTCCGGCCACCTCCGAGATCCCCACCGATGTACCTCGCAATCCCGACTCGGCGAGTGCGAGGACCCCCGCGACATCGAGCAGCCCTCCGTAGGCATCGACCTCGGGAGGTCGTCCGGTGAGGATCGCCTCGGCGAAGTCAGCGAGCTCGAGAGCGATGAGATACGAGTCGGCGGTGGCGAAGTCGAGCTCGTAATCGCTCGACTGCGGGCCGAACAGGGTGGCAGCGAGCCCGTCGAGCTCGAACCCGCCGACGGCCGACCGAAGCTGTGGCCCCGACACCACCCCGCTCCCCGAGCGAACCTCGATCACCCCCCCAGAGCGATCAGGTGGAACGGTCATCGTCGCCTCCGAGCCGTAGATCACCCGAGCCGGTCCGGGTCCACCCGGGCCCGAGGGGAGATAAGCGAGCTGCGCAAGGCAGCCCGAGCTGGTCCGAAAGACCCCGAGAAGGCTGTCGTCGCCGGTCGCTCGAATCGGGGCGAGATCGCCTGCGGCACCGGCAGAAGCGTCTTGCGTAGAGGGCGCGTAACGTAGGGGCTCCGCCACGAAGGACCGTCCGAACACCGAGTCGAGATCCCCAAGGTAGTAACGGAACAGATCGACGAAGTGCACCCCCATGTCCAGCGCAATCGACCCCCGTTCACGTTGATGGCGCCAAGGAGTGAGGATCACCTCGCGCGTGCCACCTAGGTGGGACTCGACGAGCAGGCGGACCTCGCCGAGGATCCCCGACGCAATGGTGGCTGCAGCCAGCCGGTTGACCGGGTCATGCCGGTAGTTCTCGGCGGTGGCGAGCGTTGCCTTCGATCGCTCGGCTGCGGTCACCATCGCCCTGCACGCCCTCACCGTCACCCCGAGCGGCTTCTCACATACCACGTGCTTGCCTGCTGACAGAGCGGGAACCACCAGCTCGTGGTGGGAACCGGGGTCGGTTACGATGTCGAGCGCAGTCACTGCCTGATCCGCCAACACTTCGGCGAAGTCCGCATAGAGCTTGGGTCGTCGGCCAAGGCTGCCATGGGCGATCTCAGCAGCCCGGGAGGCGGCCTCGCCGTCCGGATCACATACGCCAACCAGCTCGAAGGGGTCCTGGCCTGACCGACGCAGAGCGGCATAGCCGGACAGGTGCCTGGTCCCCATGCGCCCACAGCCGACCAGACAGATAGGGATTCGTTCAGGAGCAGCGCTCATAGGTAAGCGCGCCTCAGCGAGTTGCACCGTTTCAAGGGCACCAAGTAAGTCTCATCCAGCGGGCGCTCGCTGTCAAGCTCGAACCTTGCGCGCCAGCAACCCGCCTGGGCTCCGCAGACTACCGTGAGCAAGAGTCAGGATCCTGGTGTACATGGCGTTGCGCATAGCCGGGCGGACTACAGGACCCGAGGAAGATTGATCGGGCAACGAACATCATGCTCTCGGAGCCAGGGACCGTGACCTCTCCGGGAGAAGAACCCGAAGGAGAGACGAGCCGGACAGCCGCGCGGCACCGGGCTGAATCGATCGCTCGCACCGGCATGGCGCCTCGCAGCCAGCTCGACCCGGGAGGGATCGAGCCTGGAGAACCAACCCGGAACCGTCGGCGTGGCGGCGCGAACCCTTGGGGGCCGACCTGAGACCGCGAGGCACCTCCGAGCGAGGACGAGTGCACCGCTGTGGTGTTCGACGCTCCTAACCAGGGCTAGCTGAAACACGTCCCGGTTCCGTCAGCGGGAGATATCGAGGACCACGAGGTCCTCGTCGGTTCCCACCTGAGCCTGCTCTGCCCGGGGATCGAGCTGGCCCGCTACTGCGGCTCGATCGTCCCTGCAGTCCCTCAGGAGGAGCCGGTCCGCTTCCCGTTCCATCCCGGCTATGCAACCGTCGGCACGGTTCTCTCCGCCGGGCCAGCCAGCGGTCGAGCACCAGGAGACCGGGTGCTTGTCCACGCACCCCACCGGGATCGGGCGGTGGTCGACACCCGTCGCAGTCTCTGCATCGCGCTGCCGGCCGGATTGTGCGACCACAGTGCACCCCTTGCCCGGCTGGCACAAGTCGGCACAGCCAGCCTGGCTCTCTGCTCGAGCCCGCCCGGATCCCCGCTTGCGGTTATCGGTCTCGGCCAGGCCGGCCAGCTTCGGCTCTCGAGTCCACGGAGTGGACACGTCTCCGGGACGGCGGCGCCTTGCGTCGGCTTGTGGTCTCGACTGCACCGGGAGCAGTGATCGCCTGCCCAGGGGAGCTGATGCGCCTACGACGGTGCTCAAGTGCTCCGGAGCTTCGGCGGCAGTGCTCGGTGCGCTCGGGGCCGTTGCAACCCGGGGGGGTCTTCCTCGTCGGTGCTCCCTGGACCGCCGGAGATGACGTGCTCTCGGGTCCGCTGCTCGCCACTGTCTTCGAGCGCTTTGCCTCCCTGCGCAGCGGTTGGGAGGGGCAGCTCCCCATCCACCGGCCTTCCTCGCCCGGCTCGGGGACCGGCGGCGAACCCCGCTGGACCAGCGGGAGCCGCGCCCCGAGCGCCAACGTCCCGGTTCGATCGAGGGATGCACCGAGAAGATCCTCACGGAGATGGCCGCGCACAGGATCCACACCGAGCCGCTCGTGACCGATATGGTCCGTCCCGAGGAGGTGGAGGCTGCCTACCGGGTGCTCGACGAAGATACCGAGCACCACCTAGGTGTGCTCGTGGACTGGCGCTAGAAGACCGATCACGTCCTATCATCTGCCACTCGGCTGGGCTGTAAGGTTTCCGGCCAGTGCCGCCGGGGAGGCGGCACGGGGAGCGCTGGAGGCATCGTGAAGGTTCTCTTGGCCCGATACCAAGTCAAACCCGGTCACCGCGAGCAGGTGGAGCAGTCCCTGGCCCGGATGGCTGCGCTCGTCGCCCGAGACGAGCCAGGCTGCCGGCTCTACCAGGTGTTACGCTCCCTCGAGTCCGACGACGAGCTCGTCCTCTACGAGCACTACGAGGACGAAGCTGCACTTGAGGCCCATCGCCGCACCGAGCACTTCCAAGAGATCGTTGAGGGCGAGATCCTGCCGCTGCTCGAGCGCCGAGATCGCGAGATGCTCGAACTGGTCCTCGGTTGATCCCTGCGGCACTACCGGGATGAAGCTCTGCTCGTTCTCGGTGGAAGGGACCGCTCGTCTCGGGGCGCTGGACGGCTCCGGGGCGGTCGTGGACCTGAACGCTGCGACCGCCGCTCGACTTGGCGCTCGAGGGCTCGGAGCGGAGGCGGCCGCCCGGGTGGCAGACGCGTTGACCCCGACCGATCTGGTCCGCTTCGCCGAGAACGGCATCGTCGCGCGCGAGGCAGCCGAGGCAACTCTCGCCTGGACCGCCGACGAGGAGCCGAACGTACGCTCGGGTCCAGCTTGGCGCCACCAGATCGACCACCTCGATTTCCTACCAGCCGTCCCCGACCCACCGATGCTGCGCGACTTCCTCGCCTTCGAGGGACATCTCCGCAACATCTATCCGCGCTTGGGCCGGGAGGTGCCGCCCGAGTGGTACGAGTTACCCGTCTATTACAAGGCCAATCCGGCAAGCGTCGGCGCCCACGGATCCCCTGTGGTGATGCCTCCATACGCTGACGCGCTCGACTTCGAGCTGGAGCTCGCTGCGCTGATCGTCCCGGGCGGGTCCGACATTCCGACAGAGGACTCGCTCGGCCACGTCTACGGCTACACGATCTACAACGACTTCTCCGCCCGCTCGATCCAGGGAAGGGAGATGGCCGTCGGCCTCGGTCCGGCCAAGGGCAAGGACTTCCGGGGCGCGCACGTCCTCGGACCCTGGATCGTCACCGCCGACGAGGTGGGGGATCCCTACCGTCTCGCGATGCGGGCACGGGTGAATGGAGAATCATGGTGTGAGACCTCGAGCACCGGAATGCACTGGAGGTTCGAGCAGATGATCGCCCATGCTTCGCTCGGTGAGGAAGTGAGAACCGGGGAGGTGTTCGGATCGGGCACTGCGAGTGGAGGCAGTGGCGCCGAGCAGGACCGCTCCTTGCACCCAGGCGACGTGGTCGAGCTCGAGATCGAGTGCCTCGGCGTCCTGCGCAACGAGGTCGTGGCGCCCCCCGCCACCAAGGGGAATGAGGAGCGCAGATGACCACCACCAAGATCACCCGGATCGACGCCGCCTCCATCGGATCGCCGGGGCCCGAGCGCGCCGAGGCCGCCCGCCGCTACGCCGAGGACGGCTACCTCGTGCTCGCCGACCTGCTCGGCCCCGACGAGCTGGACGCCCTGCGCTCCGAGAGCGTCCGGGCGTGCCGGGGCGAGCTCGGCGAGATCGCCGGCAACTTCGCTCCCCCGCCCGGCGAGACCGACGCCGAGGCCCTGCGCCGGGTGCTGTGCGTCCACTTCCCCCACAAGCTCTCGCCGGTCTTCGCCGACGCGTTGCGCCATCCCCGGGCGCTCGGCGTGCTGACCGCGACGATCGGTCCGAACGTGAAGGCGATGCAGTCGATGCTGTTCGTGAAGGCCGAGGGCAAGCCCGGCCAGGCCTGGCACCAAGACGAGTACTTCATCCCGACCCGGGACCGCTCTCTCGCCGGGCTGTGGATCGCCCTCGACGACGCCACCGTCGCCAACGGCTGTCTCTGGGTCCTCCCCGGCTCGCATCGGGCCGGGGTGATCTATCCCGACCGGGACCACGACGACCGCCGCTTCGACTGCGCCATCGAGGCCTACGACTTCCCCTACGCCGACGACGATGCGCTGCCCGTCGAGCTGCCGGCGGGCTCGGCGGTGATCTTCAACGGCTACCTGCTGCACCGCTCGCTGCCCAACACCACCCCCGGCAGCACCCGTCGGGCCCTGGTCAACCACTACATGTCGGCCGAGTCTCTGCTGCCCTGGCAGCCCCCACCAGAGGGAGTGCACATGGCCAAGGCCGACTACCGTGACGTGGTGGTCGTCGCCGGCCGGGACCCCTACGCCTGGAAGGGCACCGAGGACCTGGCCCGCCCACACGTTCGCCCCGACGGCGAGGGGGGCTGCGACCGATGACCGCCGGCTCCCCCGCCCACCACCACGAGGAGGGACCTCGATGACCACTGCCCTACCCCGGCCGGCCGCGGTCCAGCTCTACAGCCTTCGAGAGGCGGCGGCGGCCGACTTCCCCGCCGTGCTCGCCCAGGTTGCCTCCATGGGGTACGCCGGGGTCGAGCCCGCCGGGCTCCACGGGCACCCCGCGCCGGCCGTCCGCCGGCTCCTCGCCGACCTCGGGCTTCGCGTGGCGAGCAGCCACGGCCCGATGCCCGACACCGACGAGGGCCGGGCGCAGCTAGAGGAGCAGGCCGAGATCGGCAGCCCGACCTGCTTCGTGAGCCTCGGCGCCGATTGGTTCTCCTCGCCCGAGCGCCTGGAGCGCGCCGCCGACGCCTTCGCCGCCGGCACCGAGGCTGCGCATGCGATGGGCATGACCCTCGGCTACCACAACCACTGGTGGGAGCTCGAGGGCGAGCTCGGGGGGCGCAAGGCCTACGACGCCTGGCTCGACGCCCTCGCCGAGCGCGACCTCGCCTCTGCCCCTTTGGAGGTGGACCTCTACTGGGCCCGGGTGGCCGGCGAGGACCTCGTGGCACTCCTCGGGCGTCTCGGGAGCCGGGTGACCCACCTGCACGTGAAGGACGGTCCGGCGACCCATGAGGACCCGATGGTCGCGGTCGGCTCGGGCACGCTCGACATCCCCGCCGCCCTCGGGGCCAGCCCGCACGTGCTCTGGCACATCGTCGAGCTGGACCGCTGCGCCACCGACATGGCCGGGGCGGTGGGGGCGAGCCTCGCCTACCTGGTGGGAGCCGGCCTGTCGAGCGGACGCCCGGGTGCCGGCCAGCCCGGCGGCGCCGAGGCGACGGTGCCGGCATGACGCCCACCGGCACGGCTCCGGGCTCGACCGGCGGCGCCGGCACCCCGACCCGAGATCGGAA
>JAKARG010000084.1 GCA_021819345.1 Actinomycetes bacterium
CACCGCACTCCGGGCAGGGCTCGACGAGCTCCTCGTTGGTGCGCTTCAGTGCTCGCGCTTCCTCGAAACGCCGATGCCGTCCCTTTTTCACGTGCCGCTCCAGTCGATTCGGGCCGAACCGTGACGACGCAGTCTACCGCCGGGACCTGGGCTGGAGCTGGTCGCAGCAGACCCGATGGCGCACGGCGCTCGGGTGGGGCAGGAGGCTTCCCGCCGGGCGGGCCGTCAGGTAGCCGCTGAGGGCGAGGTAGGGCTGCGGCCCGACCAGGGCTACCAGCTCGGCGGCCATCGCCCGCCACAACGGCTCGGTACCGGCGAAGGCCGCCGGGTCCTCGGTGCACCACCACGAGAAGGCCTTGCCGCCCTCGCCCCAGTGCCTGCGGTCCCACTGGGTGACGGTGGTGGTCACGTGGCCCGAGGCGTCCACGATGTCCTCGCGCCGCAGCGGGAGCTGCCAGCACACGTCCGGCTTCAGCTCGAGGGGCAGCACGCCGCGCTCGATCGCCGCCCGGTGGAGCGCGCACCCGGGCCCGCCGGGGAACCCGGGGCGGTTGGAGAAGATGCACGCGCCGTCGACCAGCCGGGTCGCTGCGCCCCCGCCGGCGACCCGGCGCACCGGGCCCCGGCGCCGCCCGAGGGCGGCGAACTGCCACTGGGAGCGCTCCAGGGTGGTCGCCGCGGCCTCCACCCGCGCCACGTCCTCGGCGCTGCTGAAGTGGGCGCCGTAGGAGCAGCAGCCCTGCTCGAGCTCGGGGCTCGCCGAGGTGAGCACCCCTTGGCAACCGCGACCGTAGATGCAGCTCCACGAGGAGCTGAGGAAGGTCACGTCGAAGCACCAGCTGCGGTCCTCCTCCCCGTCCTCGAAGCTCACCCACTCGTGGGCGCTACCCGGGCCGTCCCTCGGTGGTGGGGCCACCCTCCCCGCCGCGGCCACCCTTCCCGCCGCGGCCACCCTCCCCGGCGGCTGGCCCGCTCTCAGATCGTCCACGGGAGGACCTCCTTGCTCCGGGCTTCGGCCTCCTCCCGGGCCTTGGCCTCCTCCCGGAGGCGTTTCATCCAGGGCAGCTCGTCGTCGCGCTTGGGGAAGCGGAGCTCGCCGAGGCGCACGAGGAGCTCGGCGGCGGCGACCAGGCCCTTCCAGAACTGGGCCATCACCATCCGCTCGTTGGGCGCGTGGATCCGGTCCTCGGGCAGGCCCACCCCGAGGAACAGCACCGGGGAGATGAGGATCCGCCCGAGGGCCTCCTCGGGCCCGGAGCCCCCCTCCCGGGTCCAAAGCGGCCGCCGGCCCCAGACGGCCTCGATGGTCTCGGCCAGCGCGACCATCGCCGGGTGGTCGATGTCGGTCACCGCCGGGCACACGCCGGCCTCCCCGGTCACGATCTCCTCGATGCCCTCCGGCACCCGGTTGTGCACCCAGGTCCGGAACGAGGCCTCGATCTCCTCGGGTCGCTGGTCGGGGACCAGGCGGAAGGCGACCTTGAACCCCGCGGTGGCCGGGACGATGGTCTTGATCCCCGGTCCGTCGTAGCCCCCGTGGATGCCCACCACCTCGGCGGTGGGGCGGACCCCGATGCGCTCCAGGGCCGAGAAGCCGGTCTCGCCCTCCAAGAACGCGACGCCTCCGGCCTGGGCCCGGAAGGCCGCCTCGTCGAAGGGCTGGGCGGCGAGCGAGGCGCGGACCGCCTCGGAGACCTCGACCACCCGGTCGTAGAAGCCGGGCACCGTGACGCGGTGGTCGGCGTCGTGGAGCTCGGCGACCATCTCCGCGGCGAGGCGTGCAGCGTTCGGGACCGTCCCGCCGAAGGCCCCGCTGTGCAGGTCCACCGCCGCGCTGCGCAGCGCCACGTCGAAGGCGATCAGGCCCCTCATGCTCACCGTCGAGGACGGGACCTCGGCGGAGATCATGCCGGTGTCGGAGACCACGACCACGTCGCAGGCGAGGTACTGCTCCCAGTCGAGCAGCAGCCGCTCGAAGTGGACCGAGCCGATCTCCTCCTCGCCTTCGACGAGGAACTTGATGTTGACCGGCAGCGAGCCCCGCTCGGCCAGCAGGCCCCTGACCGCCTCGACCTGGTAGAGCACCTGGCCCTTGTCGTCGATGGCACCGCGCGCCCGGCACTCGCCGTCGACGAGCACCGGTTCGAACGGCGCCGACGTCCACTCCTCGAGCGGGTCGACCGGCTGGACGTCGTGGTGGCCGTAGACGAGCACCGTCGGCAGGTCCTCGCCGGCGTGGAGCCAGTCGCCGTAGACCGCCGGAAGACCGGCGCCCTGACCAGGCTCGATCAGGCGGACGTGCTCGAGGCCGGCGTCGCGGAACAGCTCGGCGAACGCCTCGGCGGACCGCCTCACGTCTCGTTCTCGGGCGGGGTCCGCCGAGACCGACGGGATGCGGAGCAGCTCGAGGAGCTCGTTGACGATGCGGTCCTCGTTGTCGACCACCCAGCGTTGCAGGAGCAGTTCGGCCATGACCGCACCGTAGCCGTCACGACCGGTAGCCTCCGAAGACGTGGAGCGGCGTTTGGCGGCGTCGGGAGGTCGCCTGGGCCCTCGCGCCCGCCTCGGGGCGCTGCTCGCCGCCGTGGCGCTGCTCGCCGGCGGCTGCGGCGTGGCGGGGAGCGCTGCCGGGGCCGCCACCCTGCCGAGCCCGCCGGCCCCGAGGGCCTCGGGCGCTCCGAGAGCCTCGCTGCCCCCGGCGCGCCCGCCCGCCGCGCGCGCCGGGACCTCCTCGGGAGGGGTGGCGACGGGGACCGACGGAACGGGTGACCTCAGCTGGTCGGCCTGCAGCGGCTCGAGGGGCCCGGCGGGCTACCAGTGCGCCACCCTGCAGGTGCCGCTCGACTACGCCGACCCGGGGAAGGGGACGGTACCGATCGCCCTCGACCGGCGGGTCGCGACCGACGGGGCGCGCGGCTCGATCCTGCTCGACCCGGGCGGGCCGGGGGTCTCGGGGGTCGACTTCCTCGCCGAGGCCTGGCCCTACTTCCCTGCCTACCTCACCCGGCACTGGACTCTCGTCGGCTTCGACCCGCGCGGGGTGGCACGAAGCGACCCGGTGACCTGCGGCACCCCGGCCGAGCTCGAGGCGGAGCTGACCGCGGACCCCGCCCCGACCACCGCCGCCGGCTTCGCCTCCCTCGTCGCGCTCGACCGTCGCTTCGCAGCGGGCTGCGAGGCCCGCAGCGGCGCCCTGCTCCCCTACGTCGGGACCATGGACGCGGCGCGCGACATGAACCGCATCCGCGAGGCGCTCGGCGAGAGCAAGCTCACCTACCTCGGGTTCTCCTACGGGACCCTGCTCGGTGCGGCATATGCAGAGCTGTACCCACGCAAGATCCGAGCCATGGTCCTCGACGGCGCGATCGACCCCGCGATCGGGCCGATCGCCTTCGCGGAGCAGCAGGCCGCCGGCCTGCAACAACAGCTCGACGCCTTCTTCGCCAGCTGCCGAGCCGCCGGCTGCGGGTGGCACCCCGGGGTGCCGCCGCAGGTCGCCTTCGCCCAGCTCCTCGCGCGGGTGACCCATCGGAGCCTGAAGGTGGGCGGCAGCCACCAGCGCGTCGGACCGGCGGTGCTGCTCTACGGGGCGGCGTCGGCGCTCTACACCCACTCGTCGTGGCCCACCCTCGGCCGGGCGCTCGCCGCCCTCGGCCAGGGGGACGGGGGGCCGATCCTGTCGATGTTCGACTCCTACGTCGGACGTAGCCCGAACGGGACCTTCGCCAACACCGACGAGGCGGAGACGGCGATCGACTGCGCCACGACCCCCGCCCCCTCGCTCGGCGCGATCCGAGCGGCCGCGCCCGCCGCCGAGGCGATCTCGCCCGACTTCGGACTGCTCGACCTCTACAGCGAGGCCGGCTGCTCGGTGTGGCCGGTGGCGGCGAGCGGGCCGAGCGGGCCGGTCCACGCTGCGGGCAGCCCGACGATCGTGGTGGTCGGCGCCACCCACGACCCGGTGACCCCCTACGCCTGGGCGCAGGGGCTGGCAGCGCAGCTCCCGAAGGGCGTGCTCCTCACCCGTGACGGGGGCGGGCACACCTCGTACTTCCAGAGCCTCTGCGTGCAGCGGTGGGTCGACAGGTACCTCGTGACGACCGCGCCGCCGCCCCCGGGGACCGTTTGCCCGACCGGAGGCTTCTAGGCCTTGGGGGGGAAAGACGCCGCCGATCAGGCGCACCCGGACGGAGCGGGGGACCGAGCCGAGCGGATCGAGGCGATCCGTGCCCAGCTCGAGGCGGTGAGCGAAGCTCTCGCCGACCTGGCCCTGGCCGAGCTACGCGACGCCGTCGAGCGCGCCGAGCGTGGTCCGGTGGCCGCCGAGCGGCGCCTGTCGCGGGCTCGCCGGGCGGTCGAGCGGGCCGCCGGGCTGCTCTCGGAGGCCGACTGATCAGGGGCGGCCGAGGTTCAGGGCTGGCCGAGGTTCAGGGCTGGCCGAGCAGCGTGGGCGGCGGAGCGCTCGGGAGGCAGTTGAGCGCGTCGATCAGGTCCCGGAGCCTGGCGTAGGACATCCGGTCGAAGCGAAGGGCGACGCGGGCCAGGTCGGGGAACTGGTCCGCCCGGCGCTCGGCGGGCAGCGGCCGGTCGAGCACCACCACCTCGCCGTGGACCACGTCGGCGAAGCGCTCGGTGAGCCGAGCCGCCTCCTCGGCGCTCGGTCGGCTCTCCAGGCGGATGACCAGGGTCTCGCCGACCCAGCGCAGGGAGTGGTAGTTGCGGTAGAAGCCGAGGATCTCGCCCGCGGTCCCCTCGACGCTGTCGGAGATCCGGTAGAGCCGGCGGTCGTCGCCCGAGATCAGGTTGCGCCCGGCTACCTCCCGGGTGACGAAGTCCTCCCAGCCGGTCCAGTAGGTGCCGCCGGGCTCGTCGAGCAGGACCACCGGGGCGGGTTCGGCCTTGCCGGTCTGGAGCAGGGTGAGCAGCTCGAACGCCTCGTCGAGGGTGCCGAAGCCCCCGGGGAGCACCACGTAGCCGTAGGACTCCTTGATGAGCAGCAGCTTCCGGGTGAAAAAGTACTTCATCGACACGAGCTTCGGGTCCGAGGCGATGAACTCGTTGGCCCCCTGCTCGAAGGGGAGCCGGATGTTGATGCCGAAGGCGTGGTCGGGCCCTGCCCCCTCGAGCCCCGCGGCCATGATGCCCGGCCCGGCGCCGGTGACCGTCGACCAGTTGTGGGCCGCGAGCAGGGCTGCCAGATCGCGCGCCTGGGCGTAGAGGGGGTCGCTCGCCGCGGTCCTGGCGGAGCCGAACATCGTCACCTTGCGCACTGCGCGGTAGGGGGCGAAGATCTCGAACCCGTCGGCCATCTCGCGCAGGGCGGCGTTCGCGATCTTGAGGTCGAGCCGCTCGGAGCGGTCCGATGCCAGGCGCACCACGGTGGAGAGCAGCTCGGAGAGCTGGTCGCGGTTGGCGCTCGCCCCGATCGCGTCGAGCAGGCCCTCCAGGCGCTCGCGAAGGGCGGGGTCGGGAGACGATCCCCGTGCGCCGTCGGCACCGGGGCTCACCTCGGGGCCGCGTCCCGGTCCACCAGCCAGACGACCCGCTCGGCGCTGACCCGGCCTGCGGGGAGGTCGGCGCCGTCGAGCACCGCCTGGAGGGTGTCGCGCTTGGCCTCCCCGGCGACGGTGAAGACCACGAGCCGGGATCGGGAGATCGCGGAGAGGGTGAGGGTCATGCGGGGCAGCTGGTTGCGCCCGGAGGGGTCCTCGTTGAGCGCCACCAGCTGGCCGGGGTCCGCGTCGAGGGCGACCGAACCGGGGAAGAGGGAGGCGGTGTGCCCGTCGGCGCCCATCCCGAGGTGGACGAGGTCGAGCTTGCCCACCTCCCCGAGGCGCAAGGCGTAGGCGTCGGGCCCCTCCTCGCAGCTCATCGGGTACACCGCATTGGCGCCGCCGACCCGCTCCAAGAGGCTGCGCCGGCCGAGGAGCTGGTTGGACGCCGGGTCCTCCGGCGGCACGCAGCGCTCGTCGCCCCAGTACACGTTGACCGACAGCCAGTCGATGACCTCGTGGCTCTCGGCGGCCAAGCGCTCGTAGCAGGGCCCGGCGGTCGTCCCGCCGGCGAGCGCGAGGTGGAACAGCTCGCCCTGGCGCCCCTTCCAGGCCTCGATCACCGTTCGGGCGAAGGCACCCGGGAGGTCCTCGACGACGATCAGCTCTCCGTGCACCCGAGCAGACTAAGCGCCCGGACGGGCCGGCGGGCTCAGCTGCCGCTCCGCAGGGCGTTGGCCTTGTCGGTGAGCGCCTGGAGCAGCTGGTCGAAGCTCTTGGAGAAGCTGGCCACGCCCTCGTCCTCCAAGACCCGCGACACGTCGGCCATGTCGACCCCGGCTTCGGCGAGCCGGTCGAGGTGGGCCCGCGCCCCGTCGGTGTCGGTGTCGACGGTGCGCGCCGGGGTGCCGTGGTCGAGGAAGGCGGCGACGGTCGCGTCGGGCATCGTGTTCACCGTGTCCGGGCCGATCAGGCTGTCCACGTAGAGCAGGTCGGGGTAGGCGGGGTTCTTGGTCGACGTCGACGCCCACAAAGGGCGCTGGACGTGGGCCCCACGCGACGACAGCGCCTCCCAGCGAGGGCCGCTGAAACGGCGCTGGAAGATCTCGTAGGCGAGCCTGGCCTGGGCCACGGCCGCCTTGCCCGACAGCTTTCCCGCCCGGTCACCGAGGCGACCGAGGCGACGGTCGACCTCCGTGTCGACCCGGCTCACGAAGAACGAGGCGACGCTGTGCACCCGGGCGAGCTCTCCCCCGGAGGCCGCGAACGCCTCCAGGCCCCCGATGTAGGCCTCGATCACCTGCTCGTAGCGGGGGAGCGAGAAGATGAGGGTCACGTTGATGTTGCGGCCCTCGGCGATCATGGTCCGGACCGCCGGGACACCCGCCTCGGTCGCCGGGACCTTCACCATCAGGTTGGGGAGCGAGATCCGCGTGTGCAGGCCGCGGGCGGCCTCGACGGTCCCTGCGGTGTCGGAGGCGAGCGCCGGGGAGACCTCGAGGGACACGAAGCCGTCGGCGCCGCCGCTTTGGTCGTGGACCGGGCGCAGCACCTCGCAGGCGTGGGTGACATCCTCGACGGCCATGTCCCAGAAGGCCGACTCGACGCTGCCCCGCCCGACCAGCCGGGCGAACTGCTCGTCGTAGGCGTCCGAAGCGGGCATCGCCTCCTCGAAGATCGGCGGATTGGAGGTGACGCCCCGGATCCCCTCGGCCACCAGCCGGGCGAGCCCGCCGCCGAGGATCCCCGGACGGTCGAGATTGTCGATCCATGGGCTCTGCCCCTGGTCGGAGTACAGCTCGTGCAAGCGGGTCATTCGTCGTCCTCCTCGTCGGTCCCGTCGTAGTCGATGCCATCCAGCTCGTCGAGCAGCGCCCGGGCCCGCTCGGCGACCCCCTCGGCGGTGAAGCCGAGCTCGGCGAGCACTGCCGGCCCCGGTCCCGACTCCCCGAAGTGGTCGATCGCGACCGAGTCGTCCGCCCAGCGGGCCCAGCCGAAGCTCGAGGCCGCCTCGACCGACAGGATCGGAGAGCCCGGACCGAGGACCCGGTCCTGGTAGTCGTCGTCCTGCTCGTCGAAGAGGTCCCAGGAGGGCATCGACACCACCCGGGCGGCGATCCCGTCCTCGGCCAGCGCCTCTGCCGCCCCCACGCAGACCGATACCTCCGAGCCGGTGCCGATCAGGACCACGTCGGGATCGTCGTCCCCGTGGACCAAGACGTACGCGCCGCGCTCGACCCCCTCCCGGGCGAGGGTGGCGGTGCCCTCGAGGACCGGGACGGCCTGGCGGGACAGGACCAGGGCGGTCGGGCCGTCCCGCTCGATCGCGACGCGGAAGGCCTGGGCCGACTCGTTGGCGTCGGCGGGTCGGATCAGGCGCAGCCCGGGCATGGCGCGCATCGCAGCCAGCTGCTCGATCGGCTGGTGGGTGGGGCCGTCCTCGCCGAGGCCCACCGAGTCGTGGCTCCAGAAGTAGACGACCTTCGCCCTCGACAGCGCCGCCAGGCGGACCGAGGGCCGCATGTAGTCGCTGAAGACGAAGAAGGTCCCCCCGACCGGCAGCACGCCCCCGTGCAGGCTCATGCCGTTCATCGCGGCCCCCATCGCGTGCTCCCGCACTCCGTAGGCCACCGCCCGGCCCCCGGGGCTCCCCGATCCCTGCAGCTCGGCTCCGTCGAGCTTGGTCCCGGTGTTTCCGGTCAGGTCGGCTGCCCCGGCGACCAGGCCGGGGATCTCGGGGGCGACGGCGTTCAGCACCTTGTTGATCGAGTGACGGGTGGCAACCTGCTCGCCGGCGGTCCCCCAGGTCGGCAGCAGCTCCTCCCAGCCGGGAAGTCCGCGGCCGGACCAGGCGGCGTCCCAGGCCGCCCGGTCGGCCTGGCGGGCGGCCAGCCTCGACTCCCACTCGGTGCGCAGCGCACGGCCGCGCGCGCCGGCCCGGCGGTACATCTCGGCGACGTCGTCGGGGACGAAGAAGGTCTCCTCGGGTGGCAGGCCGAGGATCTCCTTGGTCTCGCGCACCTCCTGCTCGCCGAGCGGGCTGCCGTGGGCCGCCGGCGTGTCGGTCAGGTGCGGCGCCGGGTACCCGATGTGGGTCCGGACCACGATGAGCGACGGCTTGTAATCGACTGCCATCGCCCGGCGCAGGGCGCCTTCCAGCGCGTCGAGGTCGTTGGCCGCCTCGCCGATGTCCTCGGTGTGCCAGCCGTAGGCCTCGAAGCGCCCGACGGGGTCGTCGGTGAGGGCGATCTCGGTCGGCCCGTCGATCGTGATGTGGTTGTCGTCGTAGACGTACACGAGCCGCCCGAGGCCGAGGTGCCCGGCGAGCGAGGCCGCCTCGTGGCTCACCCCCTCCATCAGGTCGCCGTCGCCGCAGACGACGAAGGTGTGGTGGTCGACCAGGTCGGGGCCGAAGCGGGCCCGCAGGAACCGCTCGGCCATCCCGAGGCCGACGCCGTTGCCGACCCCCTGGCCGAGCGGGCCGGTGGTCACCTCGACGCCGGGCACGTGGATCGACTCGGGGTGGCCGGCGGTCTTGGCGTGCAGCTGGCGGAAGTCCCGCAGGTCGTCGAGGGTCAGGTCGTAGCCGGTCAGGTGGAGCATCGAGTAGAGCAGGATGCAGGCATGACCGTTGGAGAGCACGAAGCGGTCCCGGTCCGGCCAGGCGGGATCGGTCGGGTCGTAGCGCATGATCCGTGTCCAGAGCACGTGCGCCAAGGGCGCCAGGGCCATGGCGGTTCCGGGGTGGCCCGCTCCGGCCCGCTGCGGAGCGTCCATGGCAAGGCCCCGGATGACGTCGACCCCGCGCTGCTCCAGATCCTGATCGCTCATGGCGCAACCCTACCCATGCTGCGTCCCGGCCCATCGGCCTGCGGCCGGGTGCCGCCAGAGGATCAGCGCCCGGCGACGGGGGAGGGGACGGCTCGGGCCTTCAGCCGGACCTCGTCGTGGCGCACCTCGGCCCAGCCGAGCCGGCGGAGGGCGACGACGACCCACCATCCCGGGTCGACCTGGCGGCGGGTGAAGGCCAACCGGGCGGAGGTCGGTGCCGCGTGGTGGTTGCTGTGCAGGCCCTCGCCGGCGACCAGCCAGGCAAGCCACTGGTTGTTGGTCGCCTGGCCGGCGAAGGGCCGCTTGCCGTAGCGGTGCCCGATCGCGTTGATCGCCCCACTCGCGAGCAGATAGGTCCCGACGTGGACCGCGGCGGCGATCAGCACCAGGCGCCAGTTTCCCCAGAACACCAGGAACAGCACCCCGGTGCCGATCCCGAGCCCCAGCCATCCACGGTCGAACAGCACCCGGTCCCAGGCGTCGGGGGCGAGGTCCCTCGCGTAGCGCTTGATCGTCGCCGCGTCGTTGGCCACCCGCTTGTAGAGCACGACGTTGGCGAACTGCACGGTGAGGAAGCCCGAGACCGCAGGGGAGTGTGGATCGCCGC
>JAKARG010000085.1 GCA_021819345.1 Actinomycetes bacterium
GATCTGGCATCGCGGAGCGGCCGGGTCGCTGCCCCTGGTGGTCGCCGACGTCTCCGACCGTGGCGCGATGAGCCGGCTGGTCGAGGCCCACCGGGTGGACGCAGTCGTGCACTTCGCGGCCTACAAGGCCGCCGGCGAGTCGATGGAGCAGCCGGGGATGTACTTTCGCAACAACGTCGGCGCCACCGCTGCGCTGCTCGAGGCGATCGTCGACGCAGGCGTGGAGCGGGTGGTCTTCTCCTCTTCGGCGGCGGTTTACGGCACCCCCGAGAGCCTCCCGGTCACCGAGGACGCCCCGCTGCAGCCCGAGAACCCCTACGGCGAGAGCAAGGCGATCGTCGAGTCGATGCTCGCCTGGCTCGGCCGCTGCCGCCCGCTGCGCTCGGTGAGCCTGCGGTACTTCAACGCCGCCGGCGCGTGGCCCGACGGCAGCCTCGGAGAGGACTGGTCGCTCACCGCCAACCTGGTCCCCGTAGTGATGCAGGCGCTGCTCGGTCGCCGGGGACCGCTCGAGGTCTTCGGCACCGACTACCCGACCCCCGACGGGACCGCAGTGCGTGACTACGTCCACGTCATGGACCTGGCCGAGGCCCACCTGGCGGCGCTCGACTACTTGGGAGCGGGCGGCGAGCCGTGCGTGGTCAACCTCGGCACGGGGGTCGGCTCCTCGGTGCGTGAGGTGCTCGACGCCGCAGAGCGGGCCTCCGGGAGGGAGGTGCCGGTGGTGACCGCCCCTCGCCGTCCAGGTGACCCGGTGGCGCTCTACGCGGACAACCGCCGGGCCGCCGAGCTGCTCGGCTGGCGGCCCCGCTACGGGCTCGACGAGATCGTCGCGTCGGCCTGGGCGTGGCACTCCACCCATCCCGACGGCCATGGCGACTGATCTCGGGGAGGTGTCGGGTCTCGGGGAGGTCTCGGGGCCCCTCGCCGTCCTGCTCGACACCTTGGACCTGGAGGCGATCGACCGCAACCTCTACCGGGGAAAGACCCCGCCCACCCGCTTGCAGCGCATCTTCGGAGGGCAGGTGGCCGCCCAGGCGTTGGTGGCGGCAGGCCGGAGCGTGGTCGGCAAGACGGTCCACAGCCTGCACGCCTACTTCCTGCGCGCCGGGGACCCGGCTGCCTCGGTGGTCTACGAGGTGGACCCGATCCGCGACGGGAGGAGCTACTCGACCCGCAGGGTGGTGGGTCTCCAGGACGGCCGAGCGATCTTCAACCTCCAGGCGAGCTTCAAGGTTCCCGAGCCGGGCTACGACCGTCAGGTGCCCTTCCCCGAGGGAGCCGCCGACCCCGAGACCCTGCCCAGCTGGCCGGGCTTCGCGTCCGGCGCGCAGGCGGACGGCGAGCCCGAGGCCCTCCCGCCGCCCTCGTTCCCCCTCGAGCTGCGGGTGGCCCCCAAGACCGGAGGCTACGACCGACTGATCTGGTGGCGGACCCTCGGCGCGCTGGCCGAGGACCCGACCCTGCACGCCTGCGTCGCTGCGTACGCCTCCGACCTGACCCTGCTCTCGGTGCCGATCGAGACCTTCGCCGCCGAGGCGGCTGCGGCGGGGCGGGACTTCCGCCCCCCGGCGTTCGTGGCGAGCCTGGACCACGCGATGTGGTTCCACCGCCCGCTGCGGGTCGACCGCTGGATGCTCTACGCCCAGTCGTCGCCTTCCAGTGGCGACGGCCGGGGACTGTGCCTGGGGCAGATGTTCGGGGTGGACCGCTCGCTCGCCATAACCGTGGTCCAAGAAGGGGCGATCCGCCCCCCGCGCTGAGATCCTCGCCCGAACAGACGAACGGGGCTCACGGGATGATCGGCGGTCGGGGGTTGGCCCCCGGGCCCCCGAGCAGGCACTGCATCGACACCACGTCGAGCCAGCGGCCGAGCTTGCGGCCCACCTCCCGCTCCACGCCGACCAGCTCGAAGCCGCAGCTGCGGTGCAGGCGGATCGACGCCTCGTGGCTGTCGACGATCCTCGCCATCACGGCGTGGAAGCCGTGGTCTGCGGCGAGACCGACCGTCGCCTCGAGCAGGAGCCGTCCGACCCCCGAGCCACGGGCGTCGCGGGCGACGTAGACCGAGTCCTCGACGGTCGTGCGGTAGGCGGGGCGTGGCCGGTAGGGGGACAGCGAGGCAAAGCCGCAGACGGTGCCGGCGTCGTCGATCGCGACCACCGCCGGGTGGGCGCCGCTGTGCTCGTCGATCCACTGCAGCTGCTCCTCGAGGCTGCGGGGGACGAGGTCGAAGGTAACCGTCGAGCCGGTCACCTCCCGGTTGTATATCGCCCGGACCGCTTCGGCGTCCTCCCGGCGGACGAGGCGCACCTGCACCCGCCGGAGGCTACCGCCCCCATCGCGCAGCCCGCCGCGTTCGGGCGCCCGCCGTTCGGCCCCCCGCAGCCAGGCCTTCGCGGCGCCGGAAGCGCCTATCGCCCGGCCCTCCCACCAGCTGCGGCTCCCACCAGCTGTGCCTCCTGCTCCGGGCGACTACGATCTAGTTACCCCGCGGCGCTCGTGCCGCTCGGCCCATCGCCCCTTTAGCTCAGTCGGCAGAGCACAGCCATGGTAAGGCTGGTGTCGTCGGTTCGATTCCGACAAGGGGCTCGGCGGCGTAGCTCAGTCGGTCAGAGCACTCGGCTCATAATCGAGTTGTCGTCGGTTCGAGTCCGACCGCCGCTACCAGTGGGTCGACGGGCCCGCCGGGTCGGCGTCGCCGGCGCCCGGTGGGCCTGCCCGGCCCTGGTAGTCTCGAGGTCGAGGAGGAGCGGTGGCAAAGAACGAGAAGCGTGTGAAGGTGACCCTTGCTTGTGATGTCTGCAAGCGCCGGAACTACATCACGGTCAAGAACAAGACCAACGACCGTGAGCGGATCGAGATGAAGAAGTACTGCCGCTGGGAGCGCCAGCACACCTTGCACAAGGAGACCCGCTAGCCGTCGTGGCCGTGCCGGCGGTCCGCGCGCAGGAGGCCTCGGAGCCGGAGGTGCCGGGGCCCCTCGCAGCGCGGGCCCGTCGCCGGAGGCACTCCGAGCCGTCGGGGCTCGATCTGGCCCCGCTGGTCGACGCAGCCCGGTCAGGGGACCGCGAGGCCCTCGGTGAGCTGGTCAGGGTCACCTACACCGACGCGTTCAGCCTCGCCTATCGCTTGACCGGCAACGAGGACGATGCCAGGGACGTGGTCCAGGAGGCCTACCTCCGGGCTCAGCGTGGCTTGGGCCGCTTCCGGGGGGACGCCCAGTTCACTACCTGGCTGTACCGGATCACCGCCAACTGCGCCTCCACCCTGGTGGTGCGGCGCAGGCGCTCCGCGACCGAGCCGCTCACCGAGGAGCTGGCGGTCCCCGAGCTGCGACCCGAGCGCGACCCGGAGTGGCGGGCAGCGGGCGAGGCGGACCGGGAGCTGGTCGTCGCTTCGCTCGCCGGGCTGCCGCCGCGGTTGCGCAAGGTGATCGTCTTGCGGGACATCTACGATCTCTCCCACCAGGCGATCGCCGAGCAGCTCGGCATCTCCGAGGCCGCGGCCAAGGTCCGGCTCCATCGGGCTCGCAAGCGCCTGAAGGAGCTCCTGGTCGACAGGGGCAAGAGTGGCGAGCCTGGTTGACCGTCTGCTGCGGCGGGTCGGCGAGTGTGACTCGGTGGGCGCCTGCCTGCCGGCCTGGGTTGCCGGCGAGGAGGAGCTCGAAGGAGCTGCTCGGGACCATGTCGCCCAGTGCCTGCGCTGCCAAGCGGACGTGGCGCGCTACAAGCGGATGCTGCGGACGCTCCACGCTCTGCGCAGCGACGGGCCGCTCGACCCCCCGGCGGTGATGGCCGAGCTGCTGGTCGACGTGGAGAGACCCGGGCGATCCCGACTGGTCCCCGGGCCCTGGACTGCGGTGGTGCTCGCCGGCTTGGCCGCTGCTGCCGGTGCCGCAGGGGCGGTGGTGCTGGTCCGCCGACCTCTCGGCTCCGGCGGCTGAGCTTCGCCCGGCTTCGCCCGGAGGGCGGGGCCTCGTGAGGCTTCGGCTCGCCGGATCTCGCTGCGCGCCGGGCTCCTCGGCGGGCCGGGCTCCTCAGCGGGCCAGGGCCTTCAGCGGGCCAGGGTGAGGAGGTTGCCGACGAGCAGGGCCACGACGAGCGCCATGACCGCCACGTAGATCCCGGTCATCTGCCAGCGCCAGCGGTGGTCGGCGAGCCAGAAGCGGCGCACGCCCATCACGTCGAAGCTGAGCGCGACCACGGCGAGCGGGATGCCGATCGCCGGTCCCACCCCGCCGGCCACCCCGAGCAGCGGCGCGAGGATCGGCAGGAAGATGTAGGTGAGCAGGCAGCGCGCCGCCGAGAGCAGGATCCCGACCCGGAAGATGCGATGGGCGCCCTCTTCGGGGGCGGGCTTGGCCTCGGGGACCTTGAGGACCCGACGCACGGCCCGGTCGGCGACCGGGCGGCGATCCCCGAGCGTCCCGGTTGCGCCGATCGCTCCGCTGGCGGCAATCGATCCGGGTTCGGACATGTCCCGACCCTACCGCCGACCGCCCGCTCATGACCACGCGACGGGCACACTGCGCCGCTTGTCCGTCCGGGGCCGCGCACGGTGGGCGGGACGCGGGAGCATCCGGCGCCTCCGCTCGGTGCGCGGGCCTGGTCGCCGACCGGCCACCGGAGCACGGGTGCTATCCTCGACCGGCGGGAAGGCCCCGCCCCACCGAGGGCAGTAGCTCAATTTGGCAGAGCACCGGTCTCCAAAACCGGCGGTTGGGGGTTCGAGTCCCTCCTGCCCTGCTCCGCAGTCTGGAAGGTCACCACCGTGAGCATGAACCGACAACAGCGTCGCCAGAGCGAGGGCCGCGGCGACGCGCCCGGCTGGGTGGTGCCCGAGGACGGGCCCGACGCAGTGCGAGGGGTCAGCGATGACGGCGGGGGAGGGGACGGCGCCGGTCCCGATGCGCTGCTCGAAGGTAGCGTCGTAACGGCTCGCCAGGCCCTTGCTCCGGGTCGTCACCGGGTCGGACCACGCCAGTTCCTCCACGAGGTCAACGTCGAGATGCGCAAGGTGGCCTGGCCCACCCGCGCCGAGACGGTCAACTACTCGACGGTCGTCCTCGTCACCCTGGTCTTGTTGATGGCGCTGATCTTCGGGCTCGACATCGCCTTCCAGCACGCTGCCAACTTCATCTTCAACCCCTGATGGCCCACGAAGCGACATCCGACCGGCCCGGGGAGGTCGGCCCCTTCGACGGGCACCTCGACGAGCCGAGCGAGCAGCTCGACGGGGCGGCAGCTCCCGCCCCCGAAGGCCAGGTCGACGACGAGCAGCCGGTCCCCGAGGACCGGCTCGCCTTCGAGGATCTCGAGGAGCCGGCGGGCGCCTTCGAGGGCTTCGAGGGGCCAGACGACGCCGGGGAGCCCGTCGAGGCCGAAGACGCCCAACAACGCGCGCCCGAGAGCCCCTTCGACCGTCCGGGGGCCTGGTACGTGGTGCACAGTTACGCCGGCTACGAGAACAAGGTCAAGTCCAACCTGGAGAGCCGGATCGCTTCCATGAACATGGAGGAACGGATCTTCGAGGTCGTCATCCCGATGGAAGACGTGGTCGAGCTGAAGAACGGCAAGAAGCAGGTCGTGTCGAAGAAGGTCTTCCCCGGGTACCTGCTCGTGCGCATGGCTCTCGACGACGACTCTTGGTACGTGGTCCGCAACACCCCGGGTGTCACTGGTTTCGTCGGGCTCGGTGCCCGTCCGACGGCGCTGTCGCGCAAGGAGGTGGAGAACATCCTCCAGGTCGTCCCGGACGCCGAGACCGAGGGTCCCCGCAAGGGACGGCCCCGGCTCGAGTACGAGACCGGTGAGTCGGTCCGGGTGAAGGAGGGTCCCTTCGCCGACTTCACCGGGACCATTGCCGAGATCAACGAGGACCAGCTGAAGCTCAAGGTCCTGGTCAACATCTTCGGCCGGGAAACGCCCGTCGAGCTCGACTTCGCCCAAGTGGCGAAGTTGTAGGAGGAGTCACCCCAAATGGCCAAGCGACGTGTGGTCGCCATCGTGAAGATCCAGCTGCCCGCCGGCAAGGCGACTCCTGCGCCTCCCGTCGGCACCGCGCTCGGTCCTCACGGAGTCCAGACCATGGAGTTCGTGAAGCAGTACAACGCGCAGACCGAGGACAGGGTCGGGCAGGTCATCCCTGTCGAGATCACCATCTTCGAGGACCGGAGCTTCAGCTTCGTGCTGAAGACCCCTCCGACACCGGTCCTGTTGCGACAGGCCGCAGGCCTCGCCAAGGGCTCGGCAACGGCGGGTCGGGAGACGGTTGCCACCGTCACCGACGCCCAGGTGACCGAGATCGCCCAGATCAAGATGCCCGACCTCAACGCCAACGACCTCGAGGCGGCCAAGGCGCAGGTCGCCGGCACTGCGCGCTCGATGGGCATCAAGGTCGGCTGACGCGCATAGCGGCAGACCAGCCGAGCGTCGGCGCCGCGGAGGCGCAGATCGTCGTTCGAGATCCACCGACGAGGCCGGGACCACCTCGCCCGGCCCGTCCAGACTAGAGGGAGGCCAACGTGCCGAACCGAGGAAAGAAGTACACGGACGCAACGAAGCGCTTCGACCGTCAGCGCAGCTACCCGCCGGCCGAAGCGCTGGACCTCGTCAAGGGTCTTGCCCGCGCCGGCTTCGACGAGACCGTCGAGCTGGCGGTGAGGCTGGGGGTCGATCCCCGCAAACCCGACCAGGTGGTCCGCGGGACCGTCGCCCTGCCGGCAGGCACCGGCAAGGACGTCCGGGTCGCGGTGTTCGCTGCTGGGGCTGCAGCCGAGGCAGCCCGCGCCGCCGGTGCGGATGTGGTCGGGGCCGACGACCTGGTCGCCTTGGTCGACGGTGGGATGATGGACTTCGACGTAGCGATCGCCACCCCTGACCTCATGGGCCAGGTGGGCCGCCTCGGTCGCAAGCTCGGCCCCCGAGGGCTCATGCCGAACCCGAAGACCGGGACCGTCACTACCGACGTCGCCAAGGCGGTGACCGATTTCAAGGGCGGTCGGGTCGAGTACCGCGCGGATACCCGTTCCCGGGGCGTGGTCCAAGTGCCCATCGGCAAGGCGAGCTTCTCCCGTCAGGCCCTGCTGTCGAACTTCCGCGCGGTGGTCGACGAAGTCAACCGGGTGAAGCCGGCGGCTGCCAAGGGCCGCTACATCAAGTCGGTCGCGGTTTCCTCGACGATGGGTCCCGGAGTGCGGGTGGACGTCGGCGCTTTGCACGTCGACGACGAAGCGCTCTCGGGCGTCTCCGCCTGAGCGGCGTCCTCGACCCATTTATCTCCCCATCCGGCGGATGGGCCGCGCAATGGACGCGCAGTCGCGCCAGGCTGGATTATCATCTCAGCTGTGCGATCCCCAAGGGGATCGCCGCGCGGCCCGTCATGTTGGCGGGCCGTTGGAGCATGCCGTCGTCCGACAAGAGATGAGAAAGGTCCGAACATGGCGCAAAAGGTCCAGGTCGTGCTCACATGCGATCTCGACGAAGAAGAGGTTCCCGCCGCCGAGACGGTGACCTTCGGGTTCGACGGCTCCACCTACGCCTTCGAGCTGTGCGAGCAGCACCTCGAGGAGGTCAACGAGATATTCCATGCGTGGATCGGTGCTGCGCGGGCTGCGGATGGCGGACGTCGCCGGCGCGCTGTTTCCACACCGAGCGCCCCGTCCCGGGCCCGTCGCAGTTCGGGATCCGCTGGGGGCGGGTCCTCGGACGTACGTACTTGGGCCCGCGACAACGGGTTCTCGATCAACGAGCGGGGCCGGATCCCGGCGGAGGTCCGCAACGCCTACGAGGAAGCCCACCGCTGAGCCGAGCGGTTCGGCTGGGCACGGCTCGGATGTAGAGCCACAGTTGCGCTAGTATCGACGGCCGGCTTCCGGTGCTCCAGCACCGGGCGAGCCCCAGATCTATGAGCCGTAGACATCCGGTGCGCCGAGGAGGCGTCCAAGTGGGCCCTCGGGTCCAGCCGGACGAGGCGACTGGCACCTCCGGGTACCGATCGCGCCTCGTTGCGAAACGATCGACCAGGAGATGGCAGATGGACAATCCGAGACCCGAGAAGGTGGCTGTCGTCGAAGAGGTGAGGTCCCGCCTCGACCAAGCCGACGCCGTGATCCTCACCGAGTACCGGGGCTTGAAGGTCAAGGACCTGGCAGCGCTGCGCCGTGAGCTGCGCAAGGACGGTGGGGACTACAAGGTCTACAAGAACACGCTGGTCCGCTTCGCAACGCGATCGGTCGGTCTGGACGAGCTGGACGCGATGCTCGAAGGGCCAACTGCTCTCGCGTTCGTCAACGGTGACGCCGCAGCTGTGGCCAAGACGCTCCGGGACTTCAGCCGGGCGAACCAGCTGCTGGTCGTAAAGGGCGGGGTGCTCGGCGGCAAGGTGCTCGATGCCTCCGCCACCGCAGCGCTCGCCGAGCTTCCCTCGCGCGAGGTCCTCCTCGCCCGGATCGCCGGTGCGCTCGCGGCGCCCCTCCAGCAGCTCGCCGGGCTGATGGCGGCGCTTCCGAGGAACCTCGCCTACGGCTTGGCGGCGCTGCGTGACGAGCGGGCCGCTTCTGGGCCGGCCGAGCCCGCCGCCGAGGCGACCCAGCCGGACGAACCTGCCGGCACAGCCGAACCTGCCGGCTCAGCGGAGCCCGCCGAGCCCGCCGCCGAGGCGGCCGTCACCGCTCCGTCCGGTCTTGAGGCCGCCGGCGCTGCCGAGCCGGTCGACGCAGCGGAGACCGATCCCCACGCAGCCGGCGGGTGAAGTCGCTACCGAGCGCCCCGATCGACCCCAGCACCCAATCCCAGTTTCGAAAAGGAGCATGAACATCATGGCAACCAAGGAAGAGATCCTCGACAGCATCGCCGGCCTGACCGTCCTCGAGCTCTCCGAGCTGTTGAAGGACTTCGAGGAGCGCTTCGGCGTCAGCGCAGCTGCGCCGGTCGTGGTCGGCGGCGCCCCGGCGGCCGCAGGTGGGGATGCCGCTGCGCCGGCCGAAGAGGAGAAGGACGAGTTCACCGTCGTGCTGACCGGAGCCGGCGACAAGAAGATCCAGGTGATCAAGGAAGTGCGCGCCATCACGAGCCTCGGGCTGAAGGAGGCCAAGGACCTCGTCGACGGAGCCCCCAAGCCGGTGCTCGAGAACGTGAGCAAGGAGGATGCAGAGAAGGCCAAGGCCCAGCTCGAGGGGGCCGGGGCCACCGTCGAGCTCAAGTAAGCCGACCCCCGGCGCCGCTACCAAGCAGGGCCGGCGCCACCGAGCCAGAGCTGGAGCTGGAGAAGGCCGGAGCAGGCGCCCGGGGAGCGGATCAGGCTGTCGCAGCCACCGTCCCGGCCCGTGGGTGCCGGGAGGCAGCGATGGCATCGAGGCGGGCTGCGATCAGCCTGCCCACCGCCTCGGGGCTGAAGTGTGCCGCCATGTCCCGGCGGGCCTGCTCGGCGAGCCGGGCGGCCCGTACCGGGTGCTCCCAGACCTCTCGCAGGGTCCGGGCGGCAGCGTCGAGGTCGGGGTCGGCCCAGCGTGCTCCCGGCTGGTAGGGCCCGAAGCCTTCAGCGGGCACCTCGGTCATCTGGTAGGGGACCAGGTGGCTGTTGTGCGGCTTCATGAACTGGAGGTTCCCGGAGTAGCCGGTGGCGACGACCGGGGTGCCCGCTGCCATGGCCTCGGCGAGGGTGAGCCCGAAGCCCTCGGAGCGGTGCAACGACACCCAGCAGTCGGCCAGGCCGGGGAGCGCCGCAGCTCGGCGTCGCTCGAAGGTGGCGTCGACTAGCACCACGTCGGGGCGCTGCTCCGCTCGCCTCGCCAGCTCGCCGAGCTGCTTCGGCCACAGGCGGGAACCGTTGAGCGACTTCAAGTAGAGGGTCGGTCCCTCCCCGGGCTCGAACGCCCGGCAGAAGGCTTCGAGGAGCCCGCCAGGGTTCTTGCGCTC
>JAKARG010000086.1 GCA_021819345.1 Actinomycetes bacterium
ACTCGAACCTCCGACCTCAGCCGTGTGAAGGCTGCGCTCTAACCGACTGAGCTAACCGCCCGCAGGTCGGGACTCTACACGCCGAGCCCGCCGGCGCCGCTCTGCAGACGCCTTCGGCGGCCGGCGTCCCGGAAGGGCCGGCCCCGCTGCAGGCCGTCGCCGGAGTACCCTTGATGGCGTGTCGCGGCACCACTACGGGGCGCTCGCTTCGGTCATCGTCGGCTGGCTGCTGCTCAGGTTGCTCGCCTCGCCGTTCGCGACCCTGGCCGGCGATGTCGGCGGGCACACCCGCAGCGGGGACGTTGCCGTCGGGGTGGTGGTCGCAGCCTTCCCGTTCCTGGTGCTCGTCGGCTACTCGTTGGTGCAGCTGACCGGCCGGTCGCTCCTGCTCCACCGCAAGCGGGCCCGGGGCCTGATCTGGCTCGGCTGGTTCGGCGCCGGCGCGGTCATGGGCCTCCTGCCCTACTCGCAGATGGGGGCCGAGCTGCGCCTCAGGTCCCATGAGGTGCGTAGCGCCCCGGGTTTCCTCCACGGCCTCGACATGACCATCCTCGCCGGCTTGGTCGTCACCGTCGCGCTGCTGCTCGTCGCCCTGCGCTCCCGACCGGACCACTCCACCGGCCCGGTCGAGTGGATCGAGCACCAGGTAGAGGACGACGCCGAGGCCTGACCCCGCCGGCCCGGGCGCGCCGGCCGCCGGCGCCAGTTGGGTCAGGAGGTCCGTCCAGCTGCAATGCTGGCTCGGTGGACCCCGATCGCATCCTGGCCACGGTGATCGCCTCCCTGGCAGACCGCTGCCCGCTCGACCAGCGGGAGGCCGACAGCAGGGAGCGGGCTCTGGAGGAGCTGTCGAGGCTTCCACGCCCCTTGGACCGGGATGGGGGACCGGTCCACCTGACCGGCTCGGGTGTGGTCTTGGACTCGGGGCGGATCCTGTTGCTCAGGCACCGCAGGCTCGGGATCTGGGTGCAGCCCGGCGGTCACCTCGAGCCCGGGGAGGCCCCCTGGGACGCTGCGCTGAGGGAGAGCGTCGAGGAGACCGGGCTCGTCCTCGAGGCCGACCACGAGCCCGCCGGGGAGAGCGTGCCCCCGCTGCTCCACGTCGACGTCCATGCTGCGGCCGACGGCCATACCCACTTGGACCTGCGTTACCGCCTGAGCCTGCGGGGGGACCCCGAGCCCTGCCCGCCCGCAGGTGAGAGCCAGGAGGTCGCCTGGTACGACCGAGCGGGAGCAGCCGCCGTAGCCGACGCCGGGCTGAGCGGGCTGATCGCCTCACTGCCTGCGGAAGCGCTCCGGTGAGCAGCTCTCCGGTGCGCAGCTCTCCGGTGAGCGGCGCCCCGACGAACAGCGCTCCCGCCAGCGGCACCCGGGCGGGCAGCAGCGTGAGCGGGGCGAGGTTGGACAGGGTCGACGTGGTCGTGGTGGGGGCAGGCCTCGCCGGTCTCGCCGCCGCCCGGCACCTGGAAGACGCCGGCCGCTCGGTGGTCGTCCTCGAGGCCTCCGATGGTGTCGGCGGGCGGGTCCGCTCCGACCGGGTCGACGGCTTCGTGCTCGACCGTGGCTTCCAGGTCCTGCTCACCGCCTACCCCGAGGCCCGACGGATGCTCGACTACGGCTCGCTGCGCCTCTGTCGCTTCGAGCCGGGTGCTCTGGTCCGCCACGCCGGCCGCTTCGTGGAGGTGGCCGACCCGCTGCGGGTCCCCGCCAAGGCACTCGCCACCGCCAGGGCCCCGGTCGGCTCTGCCCTCGCCAAGGCCCGCCTCGGGCTGCTCGGGCTGAGCGCCCGTCGGTGGTCGCCGGACGGTCCCGGCCCGGGACGCGACGTCACCACCGCCGAGTGGCTGAGAGCGGCAGGGCTCGGGGGCGCCACGACCCAGGTGCTGCTGCGGCCCCTCTTCGCCGGGATCCTCCTCGATGCCGACCTCGGGGTCTCTGCCGCCGAGGCCCGCTTCGTCTGGCGCTGCCTGGCCGTCGGTGCCTCGGCGGTGCCCGCCTCGGGGATGGGGGAGATCGCCACCCAGCTCGCCGGCACGCTCCGCCCGGGGACCGTCGAGCTCGGGCGGCGGGTCGAGGCGGTAGCGGCGGGCGAGGTGCGGGTCGCCGGCGAGCCCGCGCCGAGGCTTGCCGGCGAGGTGGTCGTCGCCACCGACGGTCCGAGCGCCGCCAGGCTGCTCGGGGGGCGCCTGGCCGACCCCGGCAGCCAGTCGGTCCGGTGCCTGTGGTACGCCGCGGAGCGGGCGCCGACCAGCTCGAAGGCGATCGTGCTCGACGGCGACGGGACGGGACCGGTCAACAACCTGGCGGTGATGAGCAACGTTGCGCCCGGCTACGCCCCCGCCGGCCAGGCGTTGGTCGCTGCCTCCAGCTTGCGCACCGACCTCGGGGACACCGAGCTCGACGCAGCCGCACGGGCCCAGCTGGCGGGGTGGTTCGGCGAGCAGGTAGCCGCCTGGCGGCTCCTCAGGGTCGACAGCGTCGAGCATGCCCATCCTCGCCAGGACCCCGGTTCGGTTGCCCCTCCGCGACCGGCGCGCCTCGGGGAGGGGCTGCTGGTCTGTGGCGACCACCGCAGCGACGCTTCGATCCAGGGTGCGCTGCGATCGGGCCGGCTCGCCGCCCGAGCGCTCCTCGCAGCTCGCTGAGCCGCCCGGCGCTCCTGGCGACCCTGGAGCTTGCCGAGCGCAGCTCGCTGAGCCGCCCGGCCCTCCTGTCGACCGCGGAGCTCGCCGAGCGGCCGGGGCTCTCCTGCCGAGCGCGCTGGCCGGGGACCGCTCGTCGACCCGGCTACGGCGCCAGTGGGGTCCCGACCAGGGAGGCGAGCTGCTCCCAGGACTCCGCCCGACCCTCGGCCAGCACGAGCCCGCCGTCTACCAGGACGAACCAGGGCGCAACCAGGGCCTCGTAGGCGATCCAGACCTCGGAGCCCATCACCACCGGGGTAGCAGGGCCGGCGAGCCGACCGAGGGCCCTCGGGCTCTCGGTGCTCGGCGAAGGGGTGACCACCACGACCGCCGCCCCCGGGTCGCGACCTTCTGCAAGGCCCGACCAGAACCGCTGGCAGGGCTCGCAGCTGCCGGTGAGGAAGGCGAGCAACACCCGACCCGACAGGTCGGCTCGCGCCGGCTGGCCGGAGAGGTCCACCCCTTCGACGAGAGGGGCCGGCCGGCCGATGAGCGGCTCTCGGGGAGCCGTCGGGCCGATCGGCGCTCGGGCGGCCACGGGGACCTCGGGGGAACGCGTGCCGTGCAGCACCCGGCGGGCGACGCCCGCGACGAGCACCGCCAGCGGCACCACGGCGATGGCGATGCCGAGGACCGAGGCTCCCATCGTGGACGAAGCTAGCAACCGTCCCTTCACACCGCGCGACGGGCCCCGACAGGCGGGCAGCCCGAGGCGTGGCGGGCGGTGCGCTCGACCGGTGTCGCTCCCCCGTGACAGTCTGGGGCGGTGAGGATCGGAGTGATCGGAGCCACCGGACCGGCGGGCAGGGCGGTCGCCGTGCAGTTCGCCGCCCTGGGCGAGCAGGTGGTGGTGGGCTCGCGCTCGCAGGAGCGGGCCGACGAGGCCGTCGCCGAGCTGCGCGAGCGCTGGCCGGGGCGCGGTCTCGATCTCGTGGCGGGGCTCAACGCCGCGGCCTGCGAAGCCGACCTGGTGGTGCTCGCCACGCCCTGGGAG
Source organism: Actinomycetes bacterium (assembly GCA_021819345.1). Lineage (GTDB taxonomy): Bacteria > Actinomycetota > Acidimicrobiia > Acidimicrobiales > Palsa-688 > JAKAQB01. Next base: position 3,679 of record JAKARG010000086.1, read on the forward strand.
GGTGTCCCGGCGACCCTCGCCGAGCTCGCCCCGGCCCTGCGGGGACGCCTGGTGGTCTCGATGGCCAACGCGATGACCCGCTGGGGTCGCTACGCAGTGCCCGTCGTCCCGCCCACGGGCTCGGTCACGGCGGCCGTCGCCCTCGCACTGCCCGAGTCACGGGTGGCGGGGGCTTTCCACAACCTTCCTGCCGGCGCCTGGGCCGACCTCGAGCACCCGCTCGACGCCGACGTGCTGGTCGTCGCCGAGCGGCGGGCCGACGCCCGGGAGGTGGTCGCGATCGTCGACCGGCTGCCGGGCTTGCGGGGGGTCGACGCCGGCAACCTGGCCAACGCCCTCGCGGTCGAGGCGATCACCGCCACCCTCGTCGGGATCAGCCAGCGCTACAAGGGCCATGCGTTCGTGCGCATCGGGGGGATCGAGCGTGGCTGAGACCCCCCCCGCCGGCGCTCCCGCCGACCCCGAGCCGCCGCCGGGGCCGCCCATGCGCCTCTACGACACCGCCCGGGCCGAGGTGGTCGACTTCGCCCCGGGACCGCTCGTCACCCTCTACACCTGCGGGATCACCCCCTACGACGCCGCCCACCTCGGCCATGCCGCCACCTACCTCACCTACGACGTGCTGCAGCGGCGCCTGCGCGACCGGGGCCACGAGACCCGGTGCGTGCGCAACGTCACCGACGTCGACGACGACATCTTGCGCAAGGCCAGGGAGCTCGGGGTCCACTACCTCGACCTGGCAGCCGAGGAGACGGCCCGCTTCGACGAGAACATGGCGGCTCTCGGCATGGTCCCCAGCTGGTCGGAGCCCCGGGCGACCTCGGCGATCCCCGACATCCTCGGCTTCATCGGCATGGTGCTCGACTCGGGCCACGCCTACCAGGCAGGTGGGGCGGTGTACTTCGACGTGGTGCGCTTCGGTCGCTTCGGGCAGGTGAGCCACTACGACCGGGACACGATGCTCGCCCTCGCCGCCGAGCGGGGAGGGCGCCCCGAGGACCCGAACAAGCGCAACCCGCTCGACTTCGTCCTCTGGCAGCCCTCCGCCCCCGACGAGCCTGCGTGGGACTCGCTCTGGGGCCCGGGGCGGCCGGGATGGCACATCGAGTGCTCGACGCTCGCCATGCGCGAGCTCGGCGAGACGATCGACCTGCACGGCGGGGGGACCGACCTGATCTTCCCCCACCACGAGTGCGAGGCGGCGCAGTCCGAGGCGGCGACGGGCCAGAAGTTCGTGCGCCACTGGATGCACCAGGGGATGGTCCGCCTCGGGGGGACCAAGATGTCAAAGTCGCTCGGGAACCTCGTGTTCGTCCACGACCTGCGCAAGGAGTGGGAGCCCGCCGCCATCCGCCTGGCCGTCCTCGGCCACCGCTACCGGGACGGCTGGGACTGGAGCGACGAGCTGATGCCGGCCGCGACCCGGCGCCTGGAGCGCTGGAGGCGCGCAGGTCCCGGCGGAGGCGCCCTGGAGCAGGTGCGTGCAGCCCTCGACGAGGACCTCGACACCCCGGCTGCGATCGCCGCGATCGACCGGGCTGCCGACGCCGGCGACGGGGTGTCCGAGGCGGCGTCCCTGCTCGGCGTGGCGATCGAGGGCCCTGGCTAGTCCTGGCTAGTCCTGACTGCTCCGGACCGGCTGGGCCCGGCCGGCCAGGTGGCTCGTGGAAGTGGGAGGAAAACGGGCCGAAGCGGCTGCGGCCCCCTCGGTAACCTCACCCGGATGGCCGACACGATCACGATCTCGCTCCCCGACGGCGCGAGCAAGCAGCTCCCGGCGGGCGCCACCGGGGCCGACCTGGCGGCGGCGATCGGGCCCCGCCTCGCCAAGGCGGCGGTGGCCGTCGTCGTCGAGGGAGCCGAGGCCGACCTCGGCGCCCCGCTGCCCGACGGGGCGAGGGTCTCGGTGGTCACCGCCGACACCGACCCCGGTCGCCACGTCCTGCGCCACTCGACCGCCCACGTGCTCGCCCAGGCGGTCACCCAGCTGTGGCCCGGAGCCCGCTACGCGATCGGCCCGCCGATCGAGGACGGGTTCTACTACGACTTCGAGCTGCCCGGCGGGGAGCGCTTCAGCAGCGACGACCTCGGGCGGATCGAGGAGCGGATGCGGGCGATCGTCGCCGAGGACCAGCCCTTCGTGCGCGAGGAGCACAGCGTCGCCGAGGGCCTGGAGCTGTTCGCCGAGCAGCCCTACAAGCAGGAGATCATCTCGGGGGTCGAGCCGGCCGAGGGAGCCGGCGCCGGGGTGGTCTCGGCGTACCGCAACGGCCCGGGGTTCGTCGACCTCTGCCGGGGGCCGCACGTGCCGAGCACCTCCCGCCTCGGGCACTTCAAGCTGCTGGAGGTCGCCGCCGCCTACTGGCGCGGCGACGAGCGCCGGCCGCAGCTCCAGCGGATCTACGGGACCGCCTGGGAGTCGGCGAGCGCGCTCGAGGCCCACCTGCACCGCCTGGAGGAGGCGGCCAAGAGGGACCACCGTCGCCTCGGCGCCGAGCTCGACTTGTTCCACTTCCCGCCCGAGATCGGCGGCGGTCTGGCGGTGTTCCACCCCAAGGGCGCCATGGTCCGCAAGCTGATGGAGGACTACGCCCGGGCCGAGCACGAGGCGGGCGGCTACGAGCTCGTCTTCACCCCCCACCTGGCGAAGTCGACCCTCTTCGAGGTCTCGGGCCACCTCGGCTGGTACGCCGAGGGGATGTACCCCCCGATGGAGATGGAGGGGGCGACCTACTACCCCAAGCCGATGAACTGCCCGATGCACGTGCTCGTCTACCGCTCCCGCCAGCGCTCCTACCGGGAGCTGCCGCTGCGGCTCTTCGAGCTCGGCACGGTGTACCGCTTCGAGCGCTCGGGGGTGCTGAACGGCCTGCTGCGGGCCCGGGGCTTCACCCAGGACGACAGCCACATCTTCTGTGCCCGTGACCAGCTCGCCGGCGAGCTGGCCTCCCTGCTCGAGTTCGTCCTGCGGGTGCTGCGCACCTTCGGCCTCGGCGACTTCGAGGCCGAGCTCGCCACCCGGCCCGACAAGTACGTCGGGGAGCCCGAGGAGTGGGAGGAGGCGACCGCGGCGCTGCGCTCGGCGCTCGAGGCAGCAGGGGTGCCCTTCGTGGTGGCCGAGGGCGAGGGCGCGTTCTACGCGCCGAAGATCGACGTGCACGTGCGGGACGCGATCGGCCGCCGCTGGCAGGTATCGACCCTGCAGGTCGACTTCCAGTTGCCGCAGCGCTTCGGGCTCGAGTACGTGGGGGCCGACAACGAGCGCCACCGGCCCTTCATGGTCCACCGGGCGCTGTTCGGCTCGATCGAGCGCTTCTTCGGGATCTTGGTCGAGCACTACGCCGGGGCCTTTCCCACCTGGCTCGCCCCCGAGCAGGTGCGGGTCCTGCCGGTCACGAGCGCACACGACGCCTATGCGGAGCAGGTGGAGGCGCGCCTTCGCGCCGAGGGGCTCCGGGTCGGCGTGGTCGGTGCCGAGGAGTCGCTCGGTGCGAGGGTCCGCCGGGGCCGCCTCGACAAGGTCCCCTACGTCCTCGTGGTCGGCGACTCCGACGTCGAGGCCGGCACCGTCGGGGTCAACACCCGGGGGGTCGAGGGGGTCCGCCGGGACGTGCCTTTAGCGGAGCTGGCAGCCGCGCTGCGCGCCGAGGTGGGCGAGCGGTTGCCCGCGCCGGCCCTCCCCACGGCGGGGGCGGGTAGCGGGGAGGGCAGTTGAGCAGCCTGGAGCAGCTGTGGGCCGGTTGGCGCTCTGCCTACGTCGACGGCGCGACCGGGGCCGCGGCTGCGCCGGCCCCCGCGGGTGATCGGGAGGGCGGGGCCCGAGGGTGCGTGTTCTGCCGGATCCTCGCGAGCGGGGAGCCCGACGAGTCCACCCACGTGCTCTGGAGGCACCCGGAGCAGACCGCCGTGGCGCTGCTCAACGCGTACCCTTACACCACCGGTCACCTGATGGTCATGCCGGCCCGCCACGTGGATCGTCTGGAGCGCCTGAGCGGGCCCGAGTCGGCGGCGCTGTGGGAGGGGGTCGGCCTCGCGGTGCGCGCGATCGAGGCCGCCTACGGGCCCGACGGGCTCAACCTCGGAGCGAACCTCGGTCGGGCGGCCGGTGCCGGCATCCCCGACCACCTCCACTTCCACGCCCTGCCGCGCTGGGTCGGAGACACCAACTTCACCACTGCGCTCGCCGGCCTGCGGGTCCTCCCCGAGGCGCTCGGCGACTCGGCCGAGCGGCTTCGCCGCGCCTGGCCGAGAGGTTGAGCCGGCCTGAGGGCTGAGCCCGGCCGAGCGTGGGTCGGGGGCGGCACCGAGGGAGCCGGGAGCGTCCCTGTGGTGGCCGGGCGCCCCCGCGGTGGCGGAGCGGAGGGGCCCGGGAGCCGGCTGGTAGCCTCGGGTCCTGCCGGCAGCGAGCCGGTGGAGCGAGGAGCGTGACCTAGGGTGCTCGACGGGAGCTTCCGCCGCAGCGTGGACAGATGCGCCCGACCCTTCGGCGCCGCCCTGGTGCGCACGGGGATCTCCCCCGACGTGATCACCGCGATCGGCCTCGCGATGTCGCTTCCCACCGCCTGGGCGGTGGGAAGCGGGCGGCTCCTGCTCGGCCTGGCCCTCCTCGTCTCCTCCGCCCTGCCGGACCTGCTCGACGGGGCCCTGGCCAAGGCCTCCGGGCGCGCCACGGCGCGGGGGGCCTTCTTCGACTCGGTCGCCGACCGGGTGAGCGATGCGATGGTCCTCGGAGGGTTCGCCTGGTACCTGCAGGATCGCTACGGGGGTCACGCCTTCGTCCTGCCCCTGGCGCTGCTCGGGGCCTCACTGCTCGTCTCCTACGAGCGGGCCAAGGCCGAGTCGCTCGGCTTCGACGCCAAGGGCGGCCTGATGGAGCGAGCCGAGCGGATCGTCGTGCTCTGCGTCGGCCTGGCCCTGAGCCCCCTGCTCGTCCCGCTGCTGTGGGCGATGCTCGCAGCGACGCTGTTCACCGCTGCGCAGCGCTTCGTGAAGGTGTGGCGCCAGGCGAGCGCCGAGCTGCCTTCGCCAGCCGGCGCGCAGCGGGCCCACGCCCGGGCGGCCCGCCTTTCCCGAGACGTCGGTGCCCCGGAGGGCGCTGCCCCGGCGGGCGCTGCCCCGGGAGACGGCAGCCGGGTGCCTGCCTTGCGGGAGGCGGCCGAGCGCCGGCGGGCCGCTGCGCAGCGTCGCCGGGCCGCCGGGGAGCGCTTCGGCCTGCGCGGAGGGGAGCGCCGGCGCCGCCGGGGAGGGGAGCGCTTCGGCTGGCCCGGAGGAGAGCGCCAGCGCCGGCCGGGTGCTGAGTGGCGCGAGGCGGCGATCGCCCGCCAGGACCGGTTCCGGGCGCGCTGGAGGGAGCGTCGGGTGGAACGGCGAAGCGGACGTGGCTCCACGGCCGAGGCGAACGACCCCGCAACTTCGACCGCACGCTGGAGGACCGGACGGCGCGACTGAGCCCGCCGGCGCTCACTGCCCTGCGGGTGGGCTCGAGGCTCTTGGGAGGGCTCCCGCCGCGCTTCGGCGCGGCCTCGCTCGAGGCTGGGTGGCGGAGCGCCGGCCGCCTCTTCGGCCCCGGTGCGCCCCTCGGCAGGGTCCCGGTCTGGCCCGGTCTCGCGACCCGCTGCGAGCTGCTCGGCTCGCACCTGCAGAGGGTGTGCGGCCCGGGTCTGCGTGCGGGGGTGCTCGACGAGCTGGTCGCCGAGGCCCTGGCCTCCTACGGCCGGTACTGGGCGGAGAGCCTCCGTCTCGGGGGGGTCCCCGCAGGGGAGCTCCTCGCCGACCTCGAGGTCACCGGCCTCGAGCACCTGGACGAAGCCTTGGGGCTCGGCCGCGGGGCGATCCTCGTGCTGCCCCACCTCGGCGGCTGGGACTGGGGCGGTGGCTACCTCGCAGCGAGGGGCTACCGGGTGAGCGTGGTGGTCGAGGCGCTCCGCCCGCCGGAGGTGCAGGAGTGGTTCGCCGGGCTACGTGGCGGGCTCGGCCTGGAGGTCATCGCAGCCGGTCCCGGGGCGGCGCGCTCGTGCCTCGCCGCCCTCGGGGACAACCGGGTCCTGTGCCTCCTCGCCGACCGAGTGGTCCCTGGTGTCGCCGGGGTGGAGGTCGGGCTCTTCGGCTCCCCGGCGCTGCTCCCCGCCGGCCCTGCCACCCTCGCCCTGCGCACGGGGGCGCCGGCGATGCCTGCGGCGGTCTACTTCCGGCGCGGGCA
>JAKARG010000087.1 GCA_021819345.1 Actinomycetes bacterium
CCGGCGGCGGCCGGGTGGCCGTTTCGCCCGGGGGTGGTGGGGCCGCCGCCGGCGGCCGGGTGGCCGTTTCGCCCGGGGGTGGTGGGGCCGCCGGCGGGTCGGGCACCGGGGACCGCGTGGGGGCCGATTGCCCCGGAGGCGGGCCGGCGCCGGCGGTGCGCCTCGGGTTGTCCTATGTCCGCGGGGTGGGCGCCGACCTGGCCGAGCGGATCGCCGCCGCCCAGCCCTTCGAAGGGGTCGAGGACCTGGTGCGGCGTAGCGGGATGAGCGTTGCCCAGGCCGAGGCGCTGGCGACCGCCGGGGCGTTGTCGTGCTTCGGGCTCACCCGCCGCGAGGCGCTGTGGGCGGCGGGAGCGGCCGCCCAGGCGGGGGCCGACCTGGAGTGGGACGCCGGCGGGCCCGGCGTCCCGGTTGGAGCGAGGGCTGGCGCCGGTGCTGTCCGGGCTGGCGCCGGCGGGCCTGCTGCGGCTGGCGCCGGTGAGCCTGCTGCGGCTGGCGCCGGCGGGCCTGCTGCCGGCCGACATCGGGCCCGGTCCGCCCGGCTCCCCGGGCTGGTCACGGGCGTCGACGCACCCCCGCTGCCGGCCATGACCGCCGCCGAGGCCACCAGGGCGGACCTCTGGGCCACCGGGCTGTCGCCCGATCATCACCTGGTGGAGCACGCCCGCGAAGCTCTCGGCCGGGCCGGGGTGGTCCCCGCCTCCGGGCTCGTCGGGGTCGCGCATGGGTCCCGGGTCCAGGTGGCCGGGGTGGTCACCCACCGCCAGCGGCCGGCGACGGCTGCAGGCATCACCTTCCTCAACCTGGAGGACGAGACCGGCCTGGTCAACGTGGTCTGCCACCAGGGGGTCTGGGCCCGTTACCGCCGGGTGGCCCGCTCGGCGCCGGCCCTCGTGGTCGGCGGGCGGCTCGAGCGGGTGGAGGGGGTGATCAACGTGATCGCCGAGCGCATCGAGGCCTTGGCTCTCGGCGCTGTCACCAGGTCTCGGGACTTCCGATGAGACCGCTCCGAGCTCGGTCGAGGTGGGCATCGAGTCGACCGACGTGCGGACCGACGGTGCCCCAGAGCTCGGCGCTCGCCTCGGTGCCAGGCCCTGGGGCTCCCGTCGAGACCGGCCCCCGGCCTTGCCCGGGACGCCGGCGCCCCGCCCTCAGCGCCACTGCTCCGGGGGGTGGTGATGGTGGTGGCGCTGCCCCCGCCGGCGGGAGGCGAAGGCGATGACGACGACCACGACGAGCAGGGGGAAGAGCGCATGGAGGGCTCCTCGGGCCATGCCGAGGGCTCCGATGCCGACGGCGAGCACGCCCGCGAGCAGGAAGGGAGTGAGCGCCACGGCGAGCAGCACGGCCACGGCGCGTCCGTGCGGGCGGGGTGATTGCGACCTGGTGCTCTCCGTGGCGGGTGGTCCGGCGAGGGAGGGGAGGTCGGCGAGCAGCGGCGCCAGGTCTGCCCGGGTCTTCGCGGCCGCTGCTCGGGCCATGCGTTCCTCGAGCTCGGCCTCGTCGAGGCGGCCGTCTGCGAAGTGCCGGCAGAGGTCGTCGGTCACCTGCGCCCGCTCGGCGTTGCCGATCCGGACCGCAGCGGGCGCGACGTGCGCAGCACTCGGTCCACGAGCGGCCCACCACGGCTGGCTCGGCCTGCGTGCCGAGGGCGTCGGGTCGGGAGGAGGGGTCATCGGAGGGTCTCCGGGAGATAGCGGTCGAGGAGGTCCTCGGCGATCGAGGTGGGGGAGTCGTCGGCGGGGACGAGCAGCCACAGGGCCAGGTACAGCGGCACGCCCATCCCGCCGGCGAGCGCCAGGACCAAGAGGGCGGCGCGCACGAGGAGAGGGTCGACGTCGAAGTGCTCTCCGAGACCGGCGGCGACCCCGGCCACCATTCGGTGGGCCCGGCATCGGCGAAGGCTCGGGACGGCAGCACCGGCACCAGGAGGTGTGCCGGTCGTGATCGGGGCATCGGTGCTCATGACGACAGCATCTGCCCCCGGGGCAGCCCCCGCTATTGGGGATGACCCTGAGTATTCCCTGATCCCGCCGTATCCGGTGAGGGACATTCCCGATGGTCGCCAAGTGCCCCGGGTGCGATCATCGCAGGCATGAGCGAGCTCCGCTCTCCGCCACCACCACCCTCGCCACCGCCACCGCCACCCTCGAGCCCGCCGCCGCTTCCCTCGGGGTGGACCCGGCGCGCCGGAAGTCGGGTCCAGTGCGGCCCACTTCGGAGCGCGACGGAGGGACCTGCCCCGGGTCGGCGCTGGCGGGTGGGCTCGCAACCCGGTCCGCTTCGCCGCCGGCCGGCAGAGGGCCTGGTCGCCGGGGTCGCTGTGGGCCTCGGTCGCCGGCTGGGCGTCGACCCGACGGTCGTCCGGGTGCTCTTCGTCGCCACTGCTCTGGCCAGCGGCTTCGGCCTCGCCGCTTACCTCGTCGGCTGGGTCGTGCTCGGCGTCGAGGAGGCGGCCGGCACAGGGCTCCCGGAAGCGACGGCCGGTGGCGGGGTGCCGGGTGGCTCGGGCGGCTCGGGCGGCTCGGCCGGCGAGAGCATTGCCTCCCGTGCGCGCTCGGACGTGCAGGGCTTGGCGCTGGTGGTCGGCATGGTCCCAGTGCTCGTGATCCTGCTCCTCCTGGCCTCGGTCACCCAGGTCCCATGGCTCGGGTCGATCGCCTGGCCGCTGTTCGTGACCGCCGGCGGTCTGGTCGTCGTGTGGCGGGACGGCACCGACGCCGACCGGGCACCGCTCCGCCAGCTCGGCGCACCGATCGCCCGGCTCGGGGCTGGCCCGAGCGGGACCTGGCGGCGGGCTGTCGCCCGCGCCGCAGTCGGGGTGTCGCTCGGGCTCGGAGGGATCGGGCTCCTCGCCGCCGGCAACGAGCGGGCCTTGCTCGGCCCGCTCGGAGGGATCGCCCTGGTGCTCGGCGGCATCCTGGTCGTGTTCGGGCCGTGGTGGTCCAACCTGGCCCGTGAGCTGGCCGAGGAGCGCCGCGCCCGGGCGCGGGCCGAGGAGCGGGCGGAGATCGCCAGCCGGGTCCACGACTCGGTGCTGCAGACCCTGGCCCTCCTCCAACGCCACGCCGAGGATCCCCAGCGGGTCAGGGCCCTGGCTCGGGGACAGGAGCGCGACCTCAGGGCATGGTTGTTCGAGGGGAGGGCGCCGGGCGGCCTTCCCGCGGACGTCTCGACCCTCGCCGAGGCGCTCCGCCAGGTGCAGGCCGAGGTGGAGGCAGCTCACGCCACATCCGTGGAGCTGGTCATCGTCGGCGACGTGCCCCTCGACGATCGGGTCGAGGCGCTGGTTGCCGCCGCCCGCGAGGCGACCGTGAATGCCGCCAAGTGGTCGGGCGCGCCGAGTGTCTCGGTCTACGCCGAGGTGGAGCCCTCCCGGTTGTCGACCTTCGTGCGGGACCGGGGGAGAGGCTTCGAGCGTGCTGCGGTCGGAGCGGACCGCAAGGGACTGTCCGACTCGATCGAGGGCCGGTTGCGGCGTGTAGGGGGGCAGGCCCTGGTGCGCAGCCAGCCGGGGCTCGGGACCGAGGTCGAGCTGTCCTTGTCGCTCGTCGCCCTGCCGCAGCGGGGAGCCCGGTGAGCCCAGTCCCGGGCGAGACCGGGATGGCGGGTCGAGCGCGACCGCGGGTGGTCCTCGTCGACGACCACCGCCTGTTCCGCTCCGGGGTCCGTGCCGAGCTCGGCGACCGGGTCGAGGTCGTCGGCGAGGCCGGGGATGTGGACGAGGCAGTGGAGGTGGTCCTCGGCGCACGGCCGGACCTGGTGATCCTCGACGTGCATCTTCCCTCGGGGGACGGGAGCTTGGTGGTCGAGGGGGTGAGGGCCGCCGGCTCTGCCGCACGGTTCCTCGCCCTGTCGGTCTCGGATGCCCCGGAGGACGTGATCGCCGTGATCCGGGCCGGCGCGCGGGGTTACGTGACCAAGCACATCGCCGGCGACGAGCTGATCGACGCCGTGGAGCGGGTCGCCGGGGGTGACGCCGTGTTCTCCCCCCGACTGGCGGGCTTCGTCCTCGACGCCTTCTCGGCAATTCCCGGGGACCCGCCGCCCGTCGACCCCGGCCTCGACCTCCTGTCTGCGCGCGAGCGGGAGGTGCTCCGACTGATCGCTCGCGGGTACACCTACAAGGAGGTCGCCCGGGAGCTGTCGATCTCCGTCAAGACCGTCGAGAGCCACGTCTCGGCCGTCCTGAGAAAGCTCCAGCTCTCCACCCGCCATCAGCTGAGCCGCTGGGCGGCGCAGCGCCGGCTCGTCTGAGGTGGGAGCGCAGCGAGCTGCTCAGGATGCTCGAGCGAGCGCCAGCTCGCCGGGCATCGATGGGCGGGGGGCGCAGCCCCGCTCGGTGCGCTGAGCCTGATCCGATGGGTGCGCTCCTGGGTCGACCACCGACGAGGCCCCGTCACGACCGTCTCTTGTGACGCCAAGCCGAGCAAGACCGCGCCGGTCAGTGGAGCCGCCCATTCGCACGCAAGGTCTGCAGTGCCCGCAGGGTCACCAAGCCGCGCCACTCGTCGAACTGGGCGGGTGACCATGCGGCCCAATCGAAGGTCCAGCCCCCGTCATCCTGCTGGCCCGCCTCCAGCTCATCGAGACACCCGTCGATCTGCTCGTCGGTGAACAGCACCCGGCTGCGGGCGCCGGGGCGCGGTGAGAGGGTCAAGGCGGTCAGCGCCTCGTCGGCAGTGCCCCCGGGCACTGGCACCGACCCGTCCTCTCCTATGAGGGGCCGCAGCGTCTCGATGACCTCAAATGCCCGGTCGGCGTCGGCGGTCCGGTCGAGGAAGTCGAGCGCGTACTTCAGCCAGTAGGCGCCCGAGTCCTCGAAGTGACCCAACCGCTGCCAGCACCACTGCGTCGCACGATCGAGCCAGGTCGTCTCGGCACCAGCTCTACCGAGCAGCGCAGCCAGTCCGAAGGTGAGATGCGATCCGCCATCGGGCACCATCCACGCAGCGAGGGGGTATCCCTCGGAAGTCGGCAGCACGAACGGCACTCCACCGTCCGGCTCGGCCACAACGGCCAACCAGCGCCCCACATCCGCGAGTGGGTCACCGAGCGCGTCCAGCTCCTCGAGGACTTCGAGCGCATGGAGGGTCGACGTCGTCTCGCTAACGGGGCCGCGAGCATCGGGCTCCAGCGCATGTCCGTACCCGCCATCGGGGTTGCGGTACGCCGAGAGCGCCCGCAGCACCGGGTCGATCGGCGCTTCGTGCAGCAGCACCGCCATCCGGTGGCGGTCCAGCAGCCGGGCCGAGGTGTAGATGAACCGCTCAGCGGCAGGTAAGTCAACAGACATGCTGCCAAAGCTAGAGATCGACCAGCGTCGGCGCTTCCACAAATCGGACGAGATATTGCGACGCGCTGAGACCGGTCAACGACCGCACCTCGTCGGACATGTGCGCCTGGCTCGCATAACCCGCTGCGAGCGCTCGCTCCACCAGCGACGCTGCCGGCATCCGGATGAGACGACGCAGCCGCAGCACCCGAGCCAGCATCTTTGGCCCATAGCCCACCGCCGCTACCGTACGACGGTGCAGCTGCCGCTCGCTGATCCCCACATCGGAAGCCACGGTCGCAACTCGTGCTCCTGGACGACCCAACAGGCGTGACGCCGCTATCACCACGGGGTCAGGTACCACCTGCCGCCGCCGAGCGGTCTCAGCCAGCAGCTGCAGTTGGCCCTGAGCCGTGGTCGAGGCGAGCCGATCCGCCAAGCACACGGCATGGGAGCCCAGCACCTCCTCGGCGCTCGCTCGACAGTCCCGCACCTCCGACGCAGGCACGCCGAGAAACCCGCCCGCTGCGCCCGGCCGCAACCGCAGCCCACTGGACCTCAGACCCACCGGCAGAGAGACGCTACGCGCCCCGGTGTCAGCGCCGGCGATCACCAACTCGCGCCCGGCCAGCCAGATCAGATCGGTACACCCGTCGGGCACAACCAACTGCTGCCCAGCGGTCCCTACCCGCTCCCACAGGCACACGACCGCAGCCCGCAGATCATCGGGCGGCCGAATCTCGCGATACCCGACAGCCATCACGTCGACGCTAGCTTTGCCGCGGCGGCCTTGGCGGTCCGCTCCCGCGCCGAGCCGGGCCCCTCTGGAGCCGGTAGCGTCTCGGGGTGGCATCGGTACCCCATGGGTTCGAGGACCGGGGCGGCGTGACGGTCCTCACCTTCCCGAGCCTCGCCGAGTACCCGCTTGCTGCGGTGGTGACCACCAGGGCCGGAGGCGTATCCACCGGTCCCTATGCCGAGCTGAACCTCGGCCTGAGCGTCGGTGACGACCCGGTGGCGGTGGTCGCCAACCGGGAGCGGGCCGCAGCGACGATCGGGCTCGCACTCGACCAGCTGGTGTTCGCCAACCAGGTCCACGGTCGGGGGGTGGCTGTCGTCGGCGATGCGGACCGGGGTCGGGGTGCCCGCCGGCGGGAGGGGGCGGTGGAGGCGGTCGACGCACTGGTCACCCGTGACCCGGGGGTCGGGCTGGCGATCCTTGCGGCCGACTGCGCACCGATCCTGCTCTACGACCCGGTCACCCACGCTGCCGCCGGCGTCCACTCCGGGTGGAGGGGCGCCGTCGCGGGCGTCGCCGCTGCGGCGGTCGAAGCGCTCGTCGTCGGCGGGTCGTGCCGTGAGGACATCCTCGCGGTGCACGGCCCGGCGGTGCCGCGTGACCGCTACCAGGTGGGACGGGACGTGGCGGATGCTGCGGCCGACGCGTTCGGCTCCTCGGTCGGGGACGTCCTCCAGCCCGACGGGACCGGCAGGTGGACCTTCGACCTCTGGCGGGCGAACGAGAGGGTGCTCCTTCGCGCCGGTCTGCGCTCCGAGAGGGTCGGCACCGTCGGGCTCCCCACGCTCGGCGGAACCCGGTTCTTCAGCGACCGGGCCGAGCGACCCTGTGGTCGCTTCGCCCTGCTGGTCGCACTGCGCTGACCCGACGCCGGCCCGACGGCCCCGACCTGGCCGGCCCGGTGGGGCCTAGCGGGCCTTTGCGGGCGCTCTGCGCCCCTGATCCGCCGGCCCCAGCGGCCGGCGGGACCGGGCTCGCCCGCAGGTGTCGGGCAGCCGCACCGGCAGGCGCCGGAGGTGGGACACGTCGGCACCATCCGGTGGATGATCCTCCAGTTGGCGGCGCGACGGTGGGTCCGGCTCTAATGAGGAGGGGATGCCGCCGCCCGCTAGCGCCGGGGCCTCGCGATCCGGCAAGCTTCCGCTACACGACCAGCCTTGAAACGAGGGTGATGACCACCGTCGAGCTTCCGCCTGATCCCGACCTCGACGAGCCGCTCGGCGAGGTCTCGGAGCCGCAGCGCAAGCGGCCCTGGCAGCAGTGGGCGCTCGGAGCGTTCATCGTGGTGCCCTTCGCTGCGCTGATCGCCGCCGTACCGTTGCTGTGGGACCGTGGGCTCGGATGGCGGGACGTGGTGATCGCGGTCGCCATGTACGCGATCACCGGTCATGGGGTGACCGTCGGCTTCCACCGCCACTTCACCCATCGCTCCTTCCGAGCCCGCCGGTGGGTGCAGATGGTGCTCGCGATCTGCGGGAGCATGGCGATCCAGGGTCCGGTCATCCAGTGGGTTGCCGACCATCGACGTCACCACCGCTTCTCCGATCGGGACGGGGACCCGCACTCGCCCTGGCGCTACGGGAGGAGCCTGGCTGCGTTGGCCAAGGGCTTCGTGTACTCCCACGTCGGCTGGCTCTTCGAATGGGAGCAGACCTCCCAGGCCAAGTACGCGCCGGACCTCTACGGCGACAAGACGATGCGGCGGGTGTCGGAGCTGTTCCCACTCTGGGTCACCGTGTCGATGCTGCTCCCGCCGCTGGTCGGCGGTCTGTGGTCCTGGTCCTGGCAGGGGGCCTGGTGGGCGTTCTTCTGGGGGAGCCTCGTGCGGGTCGGCTTGCTCTACCACGTCACGTTCTCGATCAACTCCGTCTGCCACGTCTCGGGAAGCCGCCCTTACCGCACCAAGGACCGCAGTGGCAACGTCTGGTGGCTGGCCGCACTGTCGATGGGGGAGTCCTGGCACAACTTCCACCACGCCGAGCCGACCTCCGCCCGTCACGGCGTCGGGCGCCTGCAGCTCGACACCAGCGCGATCGTCATCCGTCAGCTCGAGCGGTGTCGCCTGGTGTGGGATGTGCGCTGGCCCGACCTGGCGATGCGCACGAGGCGTAGAGCCGTGACCCCCCGGGGGGCCTCCGCGTAGCCAGCCCAGCTGGGCCTCGCCGGGCCCAGCCGGCGCTGCGGCTCCCGGTCGGCGCCACGAGCCGGTGCAGCCACTCGATCTGGCGGGAGCGGTGTACGGCTCCACCTCCCTCGTGGCCGCTGTGCTCGTAGACCGCCAGCTCCTTCGGCCCCGCGTAGGCGTGGTAGGCGGCGAAGCAGGTCGACGGGGGGCAGATGCGATCCATCATCGCGATCGAGGTCAGCGCAGGCGATGACGCCCTGCGTGCCAGGGTCGCAGCGTCGAAGTACGACAGGGTTCGCCGAACCGCGTCGCCGTTGGCTCCTGAGAAGGTCACGTCGAAGCTGTCCACCATGCGCAGGCCGTTGTCGACCGGATCGACCGTCGCCGGCCGGGCGTGCTCCCACGCAGCGGCGATGCTCTGCTCCCAGAACGCGGCGAGGTCCGTCGGCTCGGGGACCTCGGCCCGATAGGCGAGGCACTCCGCGAGGCTCGTGTCGGTGAGGGGCGCGCCCCCATCAGGGCCGGCGTGAGGCCCCGAAAGCCTCGCCGAGCATGCCGAGACGCCGCTCCACGGAGCGCTCCGGGCTGCTCTCAGGGCAACGGCAGCGGGCCGCGCTCGAAGACCTCTCCCAGGCGCCGGGCCGTCGCCTCCAGGTTGGCTCGGTCTCCTGTCCAGAGGTTCCACCCCAGGTGGACGTAGCCCACGTGCAGCTCGTAGCAGTGGTGCCGGGCCGCGGCATCGCCGACTGCGGCCCGGTCGGCCCGCAGGGTCGGCTCGGCAAACAAGGCGGCAACGGGGTCGGCGGCGGCGATCCCTGGGTGCCAGGGGGCCCAGAAGCTGCACCAGGCGGTGTCGTAGAGGAAGTCTCCGCGAACCGAGCACTTCCAGGACAGCACCGCCTCGACCCGACCGGCGTCGGGGCTCACCAGCACGTTGCCGTGCAGCAGGTCGCCGTGCACGAGGTCGCGGCGTTCCGGGCACGCCTCCAGGAGCGCGCCGATGCGGTCGCGCACCGCCTCGGCCAGGGCGGCCAGCGTCGGCTCCGATTCCAGAGCTGCGCTCCAGCCGTGCACCACCTGCCCCGGGTCGTCCACCAGCCCCGCCGCGAGCCACTGTCGCCAGGAGAGCGTCGATGGGCCCGGCTGGTGCCAGAGCACCCGATCGTCGGTGGCGGGCGCGGCACGCAGAGCGTCGAGCAACCTGATCAGCGTCGGGGCGAGAGAAGTGGCCAGTCCAGCCGGAACGTCCTCGAGGAACCGACCGTGGTGGCGCACCGATATCGCGTACGCCTGCCCGTTCGGAGCGGTGCCGATCTCCCGGACCTCGGGTACCGGGAGGTCGGGACCGGCGAAGGCCATCGCTGCCCGGTCGGCCTCGTACCAGCCTCGCTCGGTGCCGAAGCGGACCACCAACTGCTCGTCGTCGGTCAGGTACCCCCACGCCGAGGACCACGATCCCCCTCCGAGCCGCTCGAGCGCCTCGATCGTCCCGGCGTGGCGTCCGGCGAGGAACGCCAGGACCTGCTCTCGGGTCAGAGCATCGCTCTGCACTGCCTCGACCTCTCGAAGTGGCGGGCCACCTTGCCTGCTGCTGGCTGCACGCGACCGGCGGGGCTCAGGACCTGCAGGGCTCAGGACTTGCAGGGCCGGGAGATCGGAA
>JAKARG010000088.1 GCA_021819345.1 Actinomycetes bacterium
ATCTGCCACCAGCAGCCACCGGGTTCGTGGCGCCGGATGCAGAGCTCCCCTGGACCCAGATTGGGTAGGACACCAGGGCCGCAGAGCCGGCGGGGACGCTCGAGAGCCCGAGAATCGGGTTCGCATCCACGCCCAGGCCAGCGTCAATGGAGGCGCAGAGCACGGCGATGCTTCCACCACCGGCAGCGATCGAATAGCTCTGGTGGCAGAAGCGAACCGTCCTTGATGTGTTGGTCGATTCAGTGTCCAGAGCGATCTTGGGGCCGAGCTCGATGTAGGGACCGGCGAGATCCTCCACCAGGAACGATATCCGTAGAAGTGCTCGGACCGACAGCGACGTCCCGACCGAGAGGCTGACGGTCGGAACCGGAACGCAGGCTTTGAGTGACGCCGCGGCCGAGGTCCCGCTTCCGGTCACGCTCTGTCCGCCGCAGCTGAGACCGGGGGCGGGTGTTTGCCATCGTCCATTACTGTAAGTCAAGCCCAAGCTGGCCGTGGCGTTGGCGTCGACGGCTGTGGATAGGTTTCCTATCACGTTACCGCTCGCGTCCAGCTGCAGGCTCGCCGTCGGAAAGACGAGCACTCCGGGTGCTACTGGAAAGCCGGGGAGGTCGAGCGGCAAACCAAGCGTGATGTCGCGACTCACCTTGATACCACTCGTCGAGGACAGGGCGACTCGGGTGTCCATTGTCAACGACCCGGTGAGACTGAAGGAGCGGAGGGAGAATCCAGAGATCGTCGCGCAAGCGCTGATCGATGGCGTCAACGCGAGCGATGCATCGACACCCAGGCTACTGCTCACGCCAACGTCTGTCGAGGCGGCGCGGCTAGTGCTGCCCTGGGTCTGTGGGGGTGCTGTCGGCTGAGCCGAGGGCGATACGCTGCTATCGACCACGTTTCCGGTGGGAGCGTCCTGGGCGGTCTCCACGGCTGCCGACGAGGCGAGGTTCACGTCGCCGCCGAGCGTTGCGGTGCCGGGGCTTACCGTAGTGACGGTACAGGTCGCGCTCTTTTGTGGTGCCTCGAAGAGATATTGATCACACCCCACTCCTCCGGCCGGAGTAGAATACGAGCACATCGATGCATCGGCAGGGCTCTCGTACGCCCCGTCAACAGCTTCGACCCACGTCAGGACGGTGCTGCCATTCCCCGGTACGAGCGGGGTCGTGATCCTCAGTTCATGGCCCCCTTCCTCTGTGGTGAAGGGTGTGCACGAAGGACCAGGGCAGGGGATGGTCACAGACGCCGTCGTGGTCGTTGCTACGAAGTGTACGGCGGTCACGTCGGTGAGCCCGATACCGGCTACAGTCACGGAGGTGCCCCCTGCAGTCGGCCCTTCGCGTCGACTGAGGTAGGTGACGAGCGGACCGACGTCGAGGGTGAGCTGATTGGTGTAATGCGAACCAGTCGTGTCGGTGACCCGCAGCGTGAACCCGTAGGAGCCCGGGGCGGTGGGTGTGCCAGCGAAGCTTCCGTCGGCACTGAGCGTCACGCCGGGCGGCAGCGCTCCGCTGACAACACTGAAGTGGAACGGGGGCGTTCCCCCGCAGGGTTGATAGGCTTGGTACCCGGGGCCCAATCCGGCGCACGACGGCGGCAAGAGTGCAAGGGAGGCGTGGTAGGGGCTTCCGGCCTCGGCAGGGGGAAGGCTGTCGAGGAAACGAGGACCACTGCCGATCGTGAGCCAGAGCTCTGCGGTGGTCGAGGCGCCGAGGGAGTCGGTCACTCGGGCAACGAACCAAGCAGCTCCGGCAGCGCCTGGGACTCCCTGAAGTACGCCGTTACCGCCCAGGGCCAGGCCGCTCGGCAGCGTGCCGGGGTTGGCCATGCTCCACGTGTAGCCAGGCTTACCGCCAGCGGCCTCGAGCACGGCGTGGTAGCGGCCGAGATGCTCAGCGCACGGCAAGGAGGACGTGACGATCCGCAAGGTCGAGGAATCTCCGATCACCATCCGAGAGCGGAGGGTCTCCTCGACCGTGCCGGGTACCGCCGCGACCACCTCGTCGAGGTGGTCGCGGGGGATGGAGCGTGGTATGTGGTAGTCGATCGTCACCGTGCCGTTCGGGGCGGTGGTGAAGCCGGTCGGGCTCTGACCGAGGGGGCTCCCGGCGGCGCGTGCAGTGCCGAAGGGGACCGCGTATGGTGCCTTCTGGCGGAGCGAGAGCAGTACACGAGCCCCGGCGATCGCCGTTCCGGCACACGTCTCGGCTTCGACAGTGAGCCTCTGCGTGCCGCCGTGCCCGCTCGGTGAGCTGAGATGGTCCGGTGCGAACACCAGCCTGCCGATTGGGCTGGACGCTGTGGTGAGCGACCCGGGGAGGTATGCCTGGCTTGGCCGGGCCGCCATCTGCAGGATGAGTGGATAGACGCGTTGACCGCTTTGTCCAGACACCGAGGACTCCGTGTAGTAGCCGACGGCGAAACAGGATCCGCTGCTGCAGGCCACGCCGGCGACCTGGACGTCGGTGGAGTCCGGCTGGGCGAGAGCAGTCGCAGACCAGTGCCGCCCGTTCCAGTGCTCTGCCACGGCACGCCAGGTTGGTACTGCAGTCGCGTAGTCCGTAGCCAATGGGCTGATGGACCACTCGTCGCCGAGGAGCCAACAGTTGGTGGTCGAGAGGCAGGCAACCGACGGGTTCGCAAGGCCTCCAGACGACGGTGGGGGAGTCGAGAGCTTCTCTGGTGACCAGGTGCTGCCGTTCCAGTGATCGGCGAGGAACTTCTCGCCGAAGCTGGTCTCGAGGCTGGCTGCGTTGGAGGGGTTGTCGCCGACCGCCCAGCACGAGGAGGAGTCGTTGCAGGCAACAGATGTGAACTGGTCGATCGGGCCCGAGTACGTCGCCGGTGGACTGGTCGTCGGCTCCCGCAGCCAACCGCGGCTGGGCGAGTACCCGGCCACGAAGGTGTCGGCACACGGCTGCTGGAGCCCGGGGGTGGGCTTGCAGCGGGCGGGGACGGCTCCAGCCATCCAGCAATAGCCACTGTGCGGGCTGCAGGCGAGACTCTTGATCCCGGCCGTCGGCGGCAGGTTCCCGGCGTCGTGAGCGAGGGACCATCCCAGACGGCCGGAGTGCTTGCTGTAGCGAAGCAGGGACTGGACGCTACCGGCACCGTAGAGGTACCCGCCGCCCGGGAGGCCGTTGGAGCCGGCGGCCCAGCACTCCGACACCGATGCACAGGCAAGGACTACGACGGGGCCAGCTGCCTTCATCAGAGCCGGCTCTGTCGCCTCGGCCCACTGGTGCCCGTCCCAGTGCAGGAGCAGACCGCTGCCGTCCGTCCCCGGTCCCGCGCCCTGCCAGCCGCCGGCCCAGCAGTCGTTGGGGGCGGGACAGGCGATCGCGTCGAGAGAGTCCGCGGGTCCGGCTGGCGACGACGGGCTCGGTGTCGTCACCCGCCTCCAGGTGTCCCCGTCCCAGTGCAGCGCAACGGTGCTCGATGGCCCCTCCCCCGAGCTCGCCGTCGGTCCGGTCGATACGCTCCCGACTGCCCAGCAGTCGCTACTACTGGTGGCGCAGGTGACTGCATTGAGCTGCGTACCAACCCCGGGAAGGCCTGCTGCGGGCACCACTCGCCAGCGCGACGCCGTGGCAGCAGCGGAGGCCGGGGTCGTCGGGGCCACCGTGACCGTGATCGCGGCGGCGGCGACGAGCACGTACCGAGGGCCGGTCTGCATCGTCCAGCGGTCAACAGCGCAGCCATAGTGCTGGGCCTGGGCGATCTGGGACGAGTCGAGCTCGGCGATGTTGTCCCCGTTGCCCCACTGGGGGGGAGCACCGGCTGCCCAGTTCGTTGCAGAAGCGATGTCGTAGCCGTGCTCTTCCAGTGCGAAGGCGAACAGCACATGGTAGGTCCCGGGACGATTCGGGGCGGTGAGGCTGACTGCGGTGGTGTACGTGCCGCTTCCCGTCGGAATCGAGTGGTCGATCGTCCAATAGCTGGTTGCGGGATCACCCCACGAGGGGGTCCCGATCAGCGGTGCGACGTCGAAGGACTGCCCGGAGTTGTCGGCCGAAAGAACGACCTCACCAGAGAGGAGCCCCCCCGGTGTGGTCGCAACTGTCAGTTGGCCGGGAGCCACATTGGAGAAGGTTCCCCCTCCACCGAGCACGACCAAGCGGCCCGGTACCACCGATTGCCTCAATCCCCGAAGGCCGCTCGTGCACTCGTCCACCGAGGTCACCACGGGGGGCCGAAGCATGGGGCTGGTGCTGGTCGCCGGAGTCCTGAGGCCACCGTCACCGCTGGGTGCCACCGGCGCACCCGGAGTGAGCACGAACACCCCGAGCAGCGCGGCGGCGAAGCCCGGCGTTTGCCCGCCGGCGGACTGGTAGGTCGAGAGCGTGAAGCTGTAGCTGCCGGCGGCGGCATCGCTGATCTGGGCGATCTCGACGTCGAGCGCGGATCCCTGAGGTGCGCTCGAGGCATCCACGACCACCTTGCTGCTACCGGTGATCGAGATCGTCTGGGAGCTGCTCGCCACGCCCACGAGGAGGACGAGAGCCCCCGGGGTGGGCACGTCGACGCTCGTTGTCGCAGTCTCGGTAGGACCGGGGCTGGTCGACTCGGCGAACTGGTCGGTGTAGGTGCTGAAGCCGGAGGTCGCCACGCCGCCGATCGCCGAGTAGGCCGACTCGGTAGAGAAGGAGTCGTGATCACCGGTTGTCGCAGCGAGCCCTACGCCGATGTCACCCGCCGAGTCCGATGCGGTCTTGATCGTTCCGGTGCTGAAGCCGGTGCTCGGCTCACCACCGCCGGTGGAGAACCCATAGATATAGAGCTGATGGCCGGCCGGTAGGGAGAGGCTGTTCGCCTGCTGGAGAACCGTTGCGCCAGTGGCCGAGGGCGGGTGAACGGTCGTGTGGATGGGTGGGCTCGCCGCCGCTGGCACGGTGGATAGCGAGCCCACGAGCGCGCTGAGCAGCACCGAGGTGGCAATGAAGGCAAGGCGGCGCAGCAGCTCGATACGACGTCGGCCCGCCCACAACGCCGACGCGACATGAGCCCGTCGGGACCCCCCGGGAGATGCCACTCGAGCTCAGACCTCCAGAGTGAAGCTTGTCATGAATGTGCTCATGCGGCTCGGTGCAGGATGCTCGCAACGGTCGAAGCCGTCGCAGGTCACCCCGTCAGCTCCCCGCCCAGAGCCGGTTCAGCGCCCCCTGCACCTTCACGAACCAGACGATCCCGCCGACGAGGGGAAGGAGCACCCAGAAGCCGGTCACGGCCCGCACGGGGGAGGGGTCGGCTCGTCCGGCGTAGGCCGACTCGATCTCGTAGGGGAGGAGGAAGGCGACCACCGGGCTGACGAACAGCCACAGCAGCACGGCCACAACGCCCCCGATGCCTCGGCCGCTGTAGCTCCGCAGCTCCTCGTTCACCGCATAGGCCCAGAAGAAACCGTAGATACCGAGGGTGACGACGAACAGTAGGACCGACGTGCCGATGGGCCGCACTCTGCCGGGCCGCCCAGACCCGTGCGCGGCACCTGGTGTCGGCGCGTGGGCGGTCAGCACCGGTTGGGTGCCCAGGCCCTCGGTGGTTGAGGCGAGGTCGGTGTCGAGCTGCGCGACGGCCTTCTCCCAATTGCTCGTCGTACCTGCTGTGGCCCCGACGAGCCCCGGATCGGCCTCGGGGTCGCTCTTGGTCCCACAGTTGCCGCAGAATGCGGCACCCTGCCCGATCTCGCCGCCACAGTTGCCACAGAAACTAGCCATCCGTTCGTACCTCCTCCATCGGGCTCCCACAGTTGGCGCAGAGAGGGTCTGTCGAAGTGCCCTTCGGCGAGCCGCAGCGGGGGCACCGGCCCAGTCCTGGCTCGATCGTGCCGTCCGCTTCACCGTCGCCTCCTTCGTCCGGGGCTGCTGGCGCGCCCCCCGGTCGAGGGTGGCCATCGGTGCCGGCGGTCCCCCCGGCGGGTCCGGCGCCCGCAGCGGTCGGCGGGTCCCCCGAGGGGTCCGAGGAGAGAACCCGTCCATCGGTCTCGGGTGCCACTGCCTCGGCTCCGCATCCCTCGCAGAAGCGGGTCCCGCGGCTGTTCGGTCGCCCGCACACGGCGCATGCGGGCCCTGCCGGCGAGCCCGAGGCTGTCGACGCTACGGGTCGTAGGTCCGACGGGGGCGGGCCCACGGCCCGGCCCCCGGTCGCCCGGCCAGCCGCCTGCGTTGCCGACCCGGCCGCGCCGATTGCTCCCCGGGAGGCCCCGACCAACCGGTCGACGAGCGGCTCGCGCGTGCCGGCCAGGGTCACCCCGGCCCCGATCAGGGCCATGAAGGCCCCCGCCGAGACGTTCCCGAAGCCCGAGACGTTCCCGAATCCGAGGGACCGGACCGTGAGCACGAGGAAGAGGAACACGCCGAGCAGCTCGAGGGCAGCGCAGATGGCGTAGGCCTGACCGAGCGGGATGGGGAGCCGGAGAGCTCCCCGTCCATCGGAGGTGACCGAGCGGGCGAGCAGGATCACCACCGCTCCGAGGAAGCCGACGAAGCAGAACCAACCCCAGCGATGGAATCCGTCGATACTGAGCGGCCCGTAGCTCCACCAGGGCACGAGCATCGCTATGAACACGAACAGCGTCGCTCCGGCGACGACCCGCTCGCCGGCGCTCCAGGCGCTGGGGGATATCGACCAGCCCGGCGCTGGGCCACCGGCCGGGTCCACCTTCCGAGACCGAGCGCCTTCGTGCGTCGAGGGTCCAACCCCAGCGCCGGGAGCGCCCACGCTCCCGAGCTCGACCCCGCAGTTCGAGCAGTAGCGAGCTGCTCCTCGCTCGTAGGCGAAGCCGCAGTTATGGCAGAAAGGCATCCGATCAGACCTCCCGGTCCTGGACTTTGGGCTATGTCTTACGAGCTCCCGCCGACGCCTGGTGGCTCGACCCGCTCGAGCTGGCGGAGCTGGTCCCTTGCGAGCCGGACCAGCTCGGTCACCGAGTTGAGAATGGCGAGATCCTTGGCCGGCAGGCCGTAGCCTGCTCCGACGAGCACGGTCAGCACGGAGGTCCCCGACACCACGACCGCCTCCAAGGCTCGAGTGCCGACGCCAGGAGAGCTTCCGGCGAGCACTATCGAGCGGCCCCCTATCCTCGGTACATCGGGAAGGGGGCCGGACGCAGCAGAGCCGGAGCTACCATTACCAGAAGAAGGCTCACTTGCGTGGACAATACCGTTGAATGCGTTGTCGGCGTCCGCGACAGAGGAGCAAGAGGCTGCCATCGACAATATGATTGCACCCTCGGAATGGCTCGAAGAGAGCTGCAGGATCGAAGAGCCGAGCAGGAAACCGTCTGCGGAGATGTTCTCGCAACCCGCATCTTGGGCTGCACCCGCCAGGGCTCCGAGGCCTTCAGTAGGTGCACCGGAGCCGGAGGAGGCCGTCGACACTCCTGTCGTCGGATCGACGCTGAAGGCCCTCGGGACGTCCGCGCAGGGCAAGACGGCTTCGCTCGACCATTCGCTCGGACAGCCCTGCACACCGAGGCGGTTCATGCCGGCCAGTTCAGGGGGCGGAGGACTGCTCCTCGCAGGTCCCACGCGGTCGAGCTGTCGGAGCTGCGCCGAGCCGAGGGCGACCAGCAGAGCTGGAGAGCTGAGCTCCTGGGGCAGGTTCTCCCCGAGGTCGGTCGCCACGATGACCATGGTGGTTACCAACGAGGTGCCGGAGCGAACCTGGACCGACCCGGCGTCGTGGCTCACCCCGGGAGACAAGATCACAGCCGAGCGGTCCCCGAGGTGCGGCGCGGCGGTGTCGATGCCGGAGCCCGGCCCGCCGGAGCTGCCCGAGTTGGTGCTCGACGACAGGAGCTGGGCGTAGGCGCTGTTGGCAGCACTGAGCGAGGGACAGGACATCGCCTCGGACTCGAGAAGCGCGCCCGCCGATCGAGCCTGGCTCGTCGAGGCCCCCATGATGAAGAACTCGACGTCGGCGTTGCTGCACCCGTAGGTCGGCGGGGACGACGCGAGGAGCCCGAAGCCCGGATCGGGTATGAAGATCTTCGGCACGGCCGAGCACGGCACCAGCGGCTCGTCGGCCCATCCGCTCGGACATCCGGAGACCCCGGGCGCCAGTAGTGCTGACAATCGTGGGGTCGGGGCCAGGTTTGCCGGTTGACCTCGCTCGGGCGTGGTCCGAGCCGACGAGCGCTTCGTAGGGGCCACAGGCGAGCCCTTGGCGACCGAGCGTCCTGCGGTGGCCCGAGCTGCCCCGCAGCCACCGAGGGTGAAGGCGAGAAGGGCGGCCAGGGCAAAGAGGCACCACCTATTAGCCTCCCCACACTTCCCCATGGGAGCGTCGTAGCAGCTCAGTTGGAGTTTGTCAAGAGGGCGCTGGGGTCGTGGCCCACGAGCCTTGCGTGGGGCGACCGCACCGAGCGGAGCCCGGGAACATTTGCCGGATTGGAGCGGTTTGTTCGCTCCGGAGCCTCTAGGGCCGGCCTCGGATCGGAGCATGTCTCCCAGGGCCCCCGACAGCCCGGGTGGGGCGTCACCGGCGCTCGGTGAGGACCTCTACGTGGTGGTGCGTGTCGCAGAAGCACGCCGCGATGTCATCGTGGCTCGCCCCGCCTCCGACGCCCGTTCGGATCACGCCGAGCTCCTCTTGCGATAGTGGCGCCGGACTCTCCCCCTTCACGCTCAGGGCGGGGGAGCCGGTGCTTTTGACGCTACGCCACCTTTCGGGGGCTGAAGGGAGTTGCCGGGCGAGCCGGGTGACGGCGAGCCGGCAGCTCCCAGCCGGCGCATCCCTCCAGACGATCTCCCGGCAGTCCGATAGGGCCGACAACGGGTGGAACCCGAACGTGCACTTCCGGCTGGGCACAGCGTCCTCGTTGTCGGAACGAGCGACCACGACGGTGGCGTCGCTCTCCGCGTACCGCTCCACCGGAGGCGCCGGCCCCAACAGGCCCGGCTGGTCCGACACATCACCAGGTCGCTGATCGATCCGGCCTAATCGGCGATCGAGTCGGCCGGGTCGGCCAGCACCTGCCCCAGGGCGTGACCGGCGATCGGCGAGGACTTTCCCTCATCCCGGCTCCTCTCCGTCGACCCGGTCGGCTCGCTCGGCGGCTCCGTTCCCGGGGTGGGCGGCGGCGTAGGCCTCGAGCACCTCGGGGCGCAGGCGGCCCCGGTCCGAGACCTCGAGGCCGGCCTGCCGGGCCCAGGCGCGCACCTCGGCGGCACTCGGCCGCGCCAGCGGCGCGAGCGGGCCGGGGGCGGGCAGCGGCGCCAGGCCCATGCGCTCGGTCGCCCGGGGCTCGGCCTGCGCCCAGGCGAAGGCGGCGGCGAGGTAGCGGTAGGTCCACTCCTCGGCGAGGCGGCGGTTGTCGCAGAACACGATCGGCACCCCCGGCCAGCGCACCTGCAGCTCCGCCAGGCCGTCGGCGACGATCGCCGGGCGCACCCGCTCGAGGCCGAAGACTGCCGAGTAGCGCGCCTCGACCACCACCGCGGCGCGCGGCAAGGCAGCCAGCTCGCCCAGGGCGTAGCGCAGCCGACCCGAGACGAGCGAGGCGACGAGGTCGGCGAGCGACTTGCGCTCGACCGAGGCGACGAGGTGCCCGTCGTGGGCCACGGCGTAGTCGCCGCAGGGCAGGCCGACCCGGCTGGTGGCGATCGCCTGGGTGGAGAAGCGCCACGGGCGCTGCTCGTGGGAGTCGACCAGGACCTCCAGACGGGCGATCCCCCCGGCTCTCGCCGTCGGCATCCGGACGTCGGGGCGGGCCTGCCTGCGGGTCCGGGGCGACTGCCAGAAGACCATGTCGCGGCCGCGGCCCTTGGTGTAGACGAGCTGGGAGCGCTGCTCGCGTCCCCGGTCGGCGACGATGTCGATCGCC
>JAKARG010000089.1 GCA_021819345.1 Actinomycetes bacterium
ACCACGACGACGCTGCCGACCACCACGACGACGCTGCCGACCACCACGACGACGCTGCCTACCACCACGACGACGCTGCCTACCACCACGACGACGACGCCGTCCGGCCCGCCGGCGAGCCCGGTTCCGCCGAGCGCCCCCACGACCACCGTGCCGGTCACGACGACGACCACCGTGCCGGTCACGACGACGACCACCGTGCCGGCTGGGTCGAGCAGTACGCTGCAGCCGCTCAGCTTCGGAATGTTCGCTCAGTCCCTCCCGGAGCAGAGCACGGTGCTCGCCCAGTCGGGCGAGTACGTCTCGGCCTTCGTCCAAGACTACGAGACGGACTACGGGGGCGTCGGGGTCAACGCAGTCGGGCTCAAGGGAATGCCCATCTGGACGGTACCGGCGGACCAGCCATTGGTCCCGATATCGGTCCAGGCAGGGTGTAACAACTTCACGGTATCGACGGGAACCGAGATCCCGATCCCTCCTGGCGTGACCACGATGGGGGTGGATGACAGCCCGTTGGTGATCTACCAGCCGTCCACGGGGACCGACTGGGAGCTGTGGAAGGCCGTCCAGAACAGCGATGGCTCGTGGAGCGCCTGCTGGGGTGGAAAGCTCGACACCGCCACATCCGACGGGGTGTTCCCTTCCAACTACGGCCTGTCGGCATCGGGGATCTCCTACCTTGCCACTACGATCACCGAGGCCGACATAGCCTCTGGGTCCATCGACCACGCCATCGCCGTCGACCTGCCAGTGTGCGATTCCCCCGAGGCAGCGCCGGCCGACCGGACGGATTGCGGATCGAACCCGGGGCAACCCCACGAAGGCACCTGGTACCGCTTCCCTGCGAGCCTCTCCATGCCCGAAGGCCTGACCCCGTTCGGCCAGATGGTGTTCAAGGCCATCCAGGACTACGGGATGGTCGTGGTCGACCAGGCCGGGGCGGTCATGCTCCAGGCCGAGGACACCTCCGACTGGACTGCTCAGGGGCACACCGGGCCCAACCCCATCCTCCAGTCCTGGGACGGCGAGGCGGAGTACCAGGTGGTCGCCAATCTTCCCTGGAACGACCTAGAGGCCATCTCGGCGCCCTGATGCCACGCCGATTTGTCGAGATCGTTCGACCCGACGAGAGCCCACCAACCGCAGAGATGGGGAACGTGCCGCCGCTCGGCCGAACCGTACGACTTCGAGAGGCTCGGTCTCCTGCACTGGAGTACTGCGAGCACAGTCGGTGGGAGCGCGCATGAGCCGGATGCCGGGGGAGCCCCGAGGCTCGGGGGAGGATCTCGGCGCCCGGCGGGTCGACATAGGGGGGATCGGCTTCGACCCGATCACCGCTAGTGGTGTCGTCACTACGTTCCGCACTGGGGCAGCGGCCCGGAAGGGCGGCTTGATCATCACCCCGAACATCGACCACCTCAGCCTCTTCCGCCGTGGTGTGTTGTCGTCCGAGCTGCTGGAGCAGGCGGATCTGGTCGTCGCCGACGGTATGCCGCTCGTCTGGGCGAGCTTGTTGAAGGGCGAGGCTCTGCCCGAGCGAGTGAGCGGCGCCGACCTGGTGCCCTTGCTCTGTCGTGCGGCGGCGCAGGACGGCCTCGGCGTGGCCTTCGTCGGAGGTCGACCAGATGCGGCTCGTCGGGCGAGCGATCTCCTTGCACTCCAGAACCCCGGCCTGAAGGTGTCTGCGGTGCTGTGCCCGGAGCGAGGTTTCGACTCCGACCCCCGTCGCGTGGACGAGCTCTGCCGCGAGCTCGCAAGCACGGAGCCCGCCGTCGTCTTCACGGCTCTTGGCGCGCCGCGGCAGGAGGCGCTCAACACCCGGATGCACGCCCAGCTGCCGTCAGCCTGGTTCCTGGCCTGCGGGGGTACCTTGGAAATGATCGCAGGAATGTACCCACGGGCGCCGAGGTGGATGCGCAGGACCGGTACGGAGTGGCTCTGGCGCCTTGCACTGGAGCCCCGCCGCCTGGCTCGCCGCTACCTGGTCGAAGACCTTCCTACCTGCGCCTGGGTGCTCGCACGGTCGGCCGTGACCGGACTTCGGCGACGAAGGGCCGCAAGACCAGTTGCGTGGACGGGGGGCCCGGGTGGGGCTACCCTGGTCGAGGTGGTCGATACGGCAAGCAGGAACCCGCCGGTGGCACCGGCGATCGTCCCGAGTGGAGGGCTGCTCGCAACCAACGACCGTAGTGACGCTGACGTTACTCGTGGAAGGTGAGCGTGTGGTGCATAGCTTTGGTGATGCCAAGGTAGCGGAAGCTGCTCGCGACCAACAGACGCTAGCGCCCCACGAGGTCCTTTACGTCGCCGCTGGCAGCGTCTCGCCCGGGAAGTCGATGTGGGCGCACCGTCGGCTGGCTGCCGGCCTGACTCTGGTCGGTGTGCTCGTCGGGGCTCTCTACGTCTACCTTCGCCCGCCCACCTACTCAGCCGTGGCGCAGCTCTATGTCGGAAAGACCTTGAGCCTGGCCAACACTGCGGCCATCGCTGGATTGGCCACTGCGGCCAACCAGATAGCCTCGGACTACTCCAGACTGCTGTCCAACTCAACCGTGCAAGACGACGTAGGAAAGCTGATGCACGACGGCGGGCACCTGCCCGGGTCGCTCTCGGCATCACCGATCCCCGAGTCTCCGGTCATCGACGTTCACGCCTCGGCTTCGAAGCAAGGCGTTGCCGTAGCACTTGCGACCGCAGGCTCCAAGGCCCTCGTGAAGGCAGTCGACCAGATCAACGTCCTGGCGCAGTCGGAGGTGACTCAACTCCAGAGCAGTTATGCGACCGCAGAAGTACAGGCGGCCTCCTTGCAAGCTACGATCACCGTCCTGAAAGGTGACCTGGCTGCGCTCTCCGCCAGACCGCAAACGTCAACTACGGTCGCACGTGAGGCCTCGCTCAGCTCGAAGATCAGTGCTGACTCCTCATCGGCGCAGGTCGATCAGCTGAAGGCCTCTGCTGCCAGCGCGCAGTACGAGGCGCAGGTGTCATCCCTGCAGGACGAGGAACAAGTGATCAGTCCGGTGGGCTCGGCAACGTCCACCGGTAGCAATCGGAAGAAGCTGCTCGAGATAGCTCTTCTGGCTGGGCTCATCGGCGGGCTGGTGGTCGCTGCCGCAGTGGCCACGGCCATCGACGTCCGACGCCAACGCTCCGAACGCTAGTGGTCGCGCCTGCGTCGCAGCACGAAGTGGTGGCTCGGGCTCTGATTCTGGGTGGGATTGGCCGAGAAGCGGGGCGACGTCGGCAAGAGGGCTCCCGCTCCGGGGTAGCCAGAGAGGTCGCAGGAGGATGAGTCGCCTCCAGTTCCTCACCCACCTCCTCAGCCACCCGACGCCAGCGGGGATAGTCGAGCTCTTGGGGATCGGAGTGGTCGGTCTGGCGTGCCTGTACCTGCTGACCAAGCTCTCGCCGACCTGGCAGATCTCGCTGGCTCTGTGCGCCGAGGCCTTCTCGGGGTTCTGGAAGCTGATGGGCGTGGAGCTCCCGCTGGATCGGCTGCTCGTGGTCACCGGGCTCGGCACTCTCCTGCTCGGGGGAATAGGGCTCTACAGCGGCCGGCGCGTGAAGGTCCGGTGGTTCCATCTGCTGCTGCTCGTAGTAGCCACCTACGGCGTGTGCTCTGCGATCGGAGCCGGAACGATCACCACCAGCCTCGGGTTCTATGCCTTGCTCGATCGTCTCGGCCTGATCCCGTTCTTGTTGTTCGCGCTCTCACCGCATCTGTTCGGCACGAAGCACCAGCGGAATGTGCTCTTGGTGGTGATCATTGTGTTTGGCGCTTACTTGGGTCTGACGGCTCTGGCCGAAGAAGCGCGGTTCAACGCCTTGGTGCTCCCGCACTACATCTTGAATGACAGTATCGGTATCACGACGGGACGGGTGCGGGGACCGTATGCCAACGCGGAGGCCGATGGCATGATCATGACCCTGGGTGCGATCGGGGCCGGGATCGGGCTCACCGAGTGGCGGGCTCGCTGGAGCCGGGTCGGGTGCTGGCTCGTGATCATCGTGTGCGCCATAGGCGTGTTCCTCACGTTGACGAGAGCCGTGTGGATTGGGGCAGCGGCCGGGTTGGTGGTCGCTTCAGTCGTTGACACTCGCGTCCGGCGACGGGTTCTCGCGCTGCTCGTAATCGGCAGCCTCGGAGTGGTGGCTGCGCTGCTCATCCCAGAGGTCAGGACTCGCGTGCTCGATCGAGTCAACACGACGTCGTCGATCTGGGATCGACTCAACATGTACTCGGCGGGTTTCAGGGTGCTGGCCGAGCACCCGGTCTTCGGGATCGGCTGGGTCAACTTCCCTCAGTACAGCCTGCTGGCAATGCGTCAGGCGGCTGGCTATCCGATCACCGCTGTCGGCCTGGAGATCCACGACGTCTTCCTGGCACGGCTCGTCGACTTCGGGTTGGTCGGTGGGTCGCTGACGATCCTGGCGTTGGTGTGGATCATCCTCTGTGGCTGTCGCCGGGTTTCACCGGAGCTGGAGAGCTGGCGGGTCGGCTTTCTTACGTACTCGGCGATGTTCGTGTCCGTCGCTGCCTTTGCTCCACTGGCGGCACCTGAGCCGACGTTGGCCTTTTGGCTTCTCGCAGGAATTGCCACGCGAGACCAGTTCAGCGTCCCGAGGCATGCCCTCCTCCCGGCAGAGGGTTCCTGGGAGCGGGAAGCTGGCCCTGACGTGGGAGTTGCCATCGGAGCGTACTCTTGAACCTCGGAGGCCGCCAGGGTGGTCAGCAGAGCGCTGATCGCCGAGCTTTCGCCGGGCACGGCGAGCCGAGGCAGGCTCCAACTACGGGGACGCCGGTCATCGTGACGACGATGTGGTGCGACGACGATCAGTTCTGGTCCAACCGGACGGTCCTCGTCGACCGACGGTCAGTGCGGCCGCAGCAGTACCTTGCGCGCTTTCTTGCTGCCACCAAGACGGCCGACGCGGTGATCGTCGTCGGAGCTCTCGGCGCGAAGGACTACTACATAGATCTTGTCGCCGGGATGCTTCTCAAGCTTCGGCGCAGACGGCCTCTTCTGCTCGTCTCCGACTCGACCTGGGACGAAGAGAGCGGCCGTCTCCGGGCTGCCACCGGATCTGAAGTCATTGCCCGAGCGGTCCCGAAGGCGATGGTGTCTGTGCTGGACGGAGCACATGTGCACTACGGGGTTCTGTCGAGCGAGGAGGTATCCGGTTTCCCCGCGACTTGGGGGGTGTCGGCTGATCGAGTTCACTTCACCCCGTTCTGCTCGACCATCGAGGTTGCTGTCGGGGACCGACCGGCCGCAGGTGGTTACATCTTCAGTGGCGGGAACCCGTTGCGCCGCTATCAGCTGCTGGAGGAGGCAACAGTCGGGCTCGATTGGCCGGTCGTAGTGGCCTCGTCCTGGCGACCGGCAGGGCGTGAGTCGCACGTGACTGCAAGGTCGGTCGATCACGGGGAGTTCGTGGAGCTCCTGCGCGGAGCAAATGTCGTAGTGCTCCCTCTCGAGAAACGAGCGCGGAGCGCTGGCCAGCAGACCTATCTGAACGCAATGCTGGCCAAGCGGCCAGTGATCGTGACCGAGGCTCCGGGCGTTCGGGACTACGTCGAGCACGAACGTACGGGGCTCGTGGTCGCGCCGAGGGCATCTGCGATACGGGCGGCGCTGGAGTGGGTCTTGGATCCGAGCAACTCGGCCGCCGTTCGGGAGATGACTGAGAGGGCATCGGAAGAGGTCAGAAGGCGGTTCACCCCGGAGAAGTACCGTAGCCGACTGGTCGAGCTGTGCGAAATGCTGCTCGCAGGGGGCAACGAGTCCCGACGGCCCGGACCAGGGTCCGAGGCGGCATGCTGAGAATGTGAACGAAGATCCCTCGGCAGGAGTGAGCGAGCGAAGGTCGGCCGCTTATGTAGATGCTAGGGAACCCCGAAGAAGGAGGAGGCAAGCGCTGGGAGCCGGGCGGAGTCGAACTGGTCGAAGTCCCCGACCCCGTTGGTGATCCCACCCCCGCCGCTCCACTGCCAGCCCACCGCCAGCGGACTGGAGGGCCCGACTCCCCCGAAGAACCGGGCGCAGGTCGAGCTACCGGGGATGCACCAGGCGACCGGTCGGCTGGCGAGGCTCCCGGTGCCGGCGCTGTAGGTCCACTCGAGCAGGTGGTGGACGACCGCCTCGGGACCCGCGCCGAAGATCGCCGGCCAGACCAAGGGGGAGGAGTAGACACCCACCTCCAGGTGCGAGTGGGCCCGGACATAGGCGGCGAAGCCGTCGACCTCCGCCCGGTCCAACGTTGCCGGCACCTGGCCGACGACCTGGGCGCTGCATGTCGAGGCGTAGACGTGGTTCCAACCGTTGTCGGGGACCGGGTCGAAGGCGGTCGACCCGGGCAGCTCGATGTCCATCCACACCACCGGGAGCTGCACTTGCGCTGCAGCCAAGGCGGCGAGAGCCTTGGCTGCCTGGGCTGCGCCCCACGCCGCCGCCTCTCCAGGCTTCCCATCGTAATGGGGGTCGACCCCTGGGCCCCCCATGAACCAGTACCCACCGGTACCGACGCCGAGCCCGTAGAGCTCGAGGTCGGTGCTGGCCGCAGCCGCGTCGGGAGCCGACCAGGCGAGCTGGTAGTCCCCGCAGCCCTCCGAGCGAGCCCAGTCGCCGACCATGCCCAGGTACCCGCCGTAGGCGCCGCCGACGACCGGCTCCTGGAAGGGACCGGCTCCGGGAACCGCCACCGAGGAGCTGTCGGTCCCGAGCCAGAACCCTTGGTCGGAGACCTGAGAGGGGACTGCGGCCGAGGCCGCCGGGGCTGCGCCACCGGCCAGGACGAGCAGCGCCCCGAGCAGCAGCGCCCCGAGCTTGCGGGCACGGAACATCACCTGATCGACACCCGGACCACCAGCACGGTTCCCGATGATGCCGCAGGTTCTCCAAAGACGCCAGACAGTGGTGGTGTCGACGCCCTTGGTGCTGGCTATGGACAGATCACCCATCTCACGGCTACACTCGCCCTTTGTCGACTCGTACCCTTGGTGGTCGTAGTGCCTCAATCGAGAGCATCGTCACGGACTCTGCCGCGCCAATCTTTGATCGAGCCGGGCGAGGTGGTTGGGTCACGTGTGGCCGATCGTGTCCGTCTCCTCGACTCCTCCGGGAATCTGCGTTACGGGGCTCTCGGGCAGAGAGTAGCTTTCCGCCAGCGCTCTCGGGTCCGTCCCGGATCGCAACAGGCGGGCCTGTTGCGATCCGGAGTTGCTCGACACCGGCTCTGCGCTGCGGCCGGCGAGCCGTGACCGTTCCTGCGTTGGCCGAAGAGCTCGGTGAGCCGGTGACGGGAGCCAAGCCCCGCCGTCCCTTGCTCCTGCGGACTGCACGGGCAGCCTGGCGGTTCGGCGAGCGACGTCTGCTCCCGAGCGTCGAGGTGTTCAGCCCGGTGCGCGGGTCGCTTCTGTCCCTCCTGCCACGCAGGAAAGCGCCCGTCGCTGTGCGCTGGGGGGCGAGCCCCCACACCGTCTGGGTCCGCCCCGGGACCACCGACCTGCTCACGTTCCGCCAGATACTGCTGGGGGGGGAGTACGACTTCGCCGTACCAATGCCCGAGCCAGAGGTCATCGTCGACGTCGGCGCCAACATCGGCCTTTCAGCGGTCTGGTTCGCGACCCGCTTCCCATCCGCCAGGATCCTCTGCATCGAGCCCGACCCCGACAACTTCGCCGTCCTCGAGCTGAATATTGCGCCCTACCCCCGGGTGAGCGCCGAGCGAGCAGCTCTCTGGTCGTCACGGAGCACCCTGCGCCTGGTGGACCCGCTGAACGAAGGGGGGTGGAGCATGCAGACGCGCGAGGCTTACGGCACAAGGGGTCCAGGGCGCGAGCTGGTTCAGGGTATCACCATGCGCGACCTGTTCGATCGCTTCGGCCTGGAGAGGGTGAGCCTGCTCAAGGTGGACATCGAAGGCGCGGAGCAGAAGGTCTTCTCCGATCCCGACCTGCACTGCTGGCTCGATCGTGTGCAGGCTATCGCCATCGAGCTGCACGATCGGTTCCGTCCGGGATGCGCCGAGACCTTCTTCTCGGCGGTCCACGAGGACTTCGCCGTACGGTACCTGAGCGATAACACCCTCCTACTCTCCAGGCGCGATTCCGTTGGGCTGTCGACGGCGCAGACGACTTCGTGATCGTCATGAGGTGGACGGAGGCTCGGTTCTCCCATCACTGCCCACTCACGTCGGACCGTGGCATGCCGGCCCTCAGATCCTGGGCAGCTCTCCCCGGGAGTACCGCTCCCGGAGAGCGGAGCGCTGGAGCTTGCCGTTGGGAGTGACCGGTATGGTCCCACGGCCCACGAGGACGACCTCCGAGGGCGGAGCCCCGACCGCTTCGCTGGCCGCTGAGCCCACGGCGCCGGCCAGCGCCGTCGAGGGGCTCTCCGTCTCGACCACCACCACGAAGCGGCTCGAGGCTCCGGACCCGGCAGAGAAGGCGGCGCAGGATCCCGGGGCACCGCCGATCGCTTGCCGGACCGCCCACTCGATGTCCTCGGGGTGGTACTTCTCACCGTGCGAGATGACGACCTCGTCAGCCCTGCCTGTGATCCACAGCTCCCCGTCGGCCAGGTAGCCGAGATCGCCGACCCATAGCCACCCTTCGACGATCCGACCCTGGTCGGAGACGTTCAGGTAGCCGTCGGCGACGCCTGGGCCTCGAACCCACACCTCCCCCTCCTGACGCTCGCGCAACGGTCCCGAGGGGTGCCCGACGCAGACCTCGGCCCCGGGGTAAGGCACGCCACAGGAGACCACCCGCTTGGCGGGCACACCCGACCCAGCTGGCACAGCCCGACCGGAGGTCGCCAGCTCCGCCTGGTCGACCGCCTCCACCCGCGGCTCGGTCCCCGGCGGTGTCTGGCTGATCATGCCCGCCTCGGAGGAGGCGTAGTGGACGGCGACCGCTCCATCCCGCAGGCCGAGTCGACGACCGGCCCCTGCCAGGCGCGCCAGCACCTCAGGGTCGACCATCTCGGCATTGAACGCCACTTGGTCCAAGCAGGAGAGGTCGATGCCGCCCGGGTCACGCTCGATCCCGTCGAGCACCTCGGACCACACCGACGAGGGGCTCACTGCGTAGCGGGACCGGGTGTCGCTGACCAGACGGATCCAGGACGAGGGGTCGGCAAGGAAGCGCCTCATCGAGATAACGTGCTGGTCGACGGGTGTCACGACCTCGAACAGTGTCCCCAGACCGGCGATGTGGTGGAAGGGGAACCAGGTGACCATGCTCGGCACCGACCCGTCGGCAGTCCGGAGGGCGTTGTGGGTGGCCCACTCGACCGCCCGGGCGTGGCTCATCCGCACCGCCTTGGGGGCCGAGGTGCTCCCCGAGGTGCAGAGCACGACGGCGAGGTCGGACGGCGACGGCGCCACCTCGGAGGCCCGGCCCCCCTTGCGGCACGGGAGCTGCGCCGACCAGTCCCAGACCTCGATGTGGACATCACCCAGCAGATCGAGGTACCTGCGCTCCCCTACGACGACCGAGCACCCCGACGCCGACAGCAGCGACTTGATCTGGGAGGCGAACGATGGACCCGTGATGACCGGCGCCGGCAGGGGCACGAGGGCCGCGCCCGAGAGCCAGACGGCCCACGCCCAGCAGGCCCACTCCGGGCGGTTCGGGCCGACGACACCCACCGTACGCCCGCTCCCGACGCCGGCACCACGCAGGGCGAAGGCCAGCTCCGAAGCCCGCAAGTACAGCTCTCGGGCGGGCAACGCCACGACTTCGCGGCCGTCATGGAAGGTCCATCCGCCGAGCGCCCTTCGCCCGGCCGCAGCGAGCACGTCGAGATCGGA
>JAKARG010000090.1 GCA_021819345.1 Actinomycetes bacterium
ACCCCGACACCGGGGCGATCGACCCGACAGCCCGGCTCGTCCCCGGCATCCTCCAGGCGAACACCGGCGGCCAGATCGGCTACCAGACCGCCCTCGCCGACGCCGCCCGGGACGAGACCCTCGGTAGTTGTGACCTCGGCTTTCGGGTCTCCTCCCACCTGTTGCGCAAGAGCTGCGCCACCGACCTCGCCTGGTCCTCTGGGATCGAGGAGACCATTCGCCGGCGCTTCATGGGACACCGTGCCGGCGACGACGTCTTCGGGCGGATCTACACCCTGGACCACCCCGACGTCGCCCCCCTCCAAAAGGTCGCCGCCCTCTTGGACGACCACATCGCCGCCCAGATCGCCACCCTCCTCACGCCCACCACCCGCACCGTCCACTGGGGGCGAACCAACCCGCTCTCCTACCGGTCCGACCACGTCGCCGCCGTGCTCGGCGCCGCCGGATGGCTCGTCGACCCCGGCGACCCCGACGGCCTGCCCTGTGAGGCCGGGCGGGTCGCCAGTGAGCTCGGCATCGTCGCTACCACCGCCCGAAGGTGGATGCGCGACGGCACCATCCCAAGCGTCGTCGCCCCCGACGGTGACGGCGTGCCCCGGCGCTACAGCCGGCTCTGCGAAGTCTGGGCCCAACGCGACCGCCTCGCCGGAGTCACTCGCCTCGCCGACCTCGCCGAGCAGCTCGGCGTCCGCTACGACGAGATCTACCGCTCCATGCGCCACCTCGGGCTCACCCCCGAGCAGCACCCCACCAGCAAGGAGCTCACCCTCAGCGACGAACAACGCGGCGCGCTGCGAGCCGAGCACGCCCGGGTCCGCGCCCTCCAGCAACGCTCGATGAAGCTCCCCGCGGCGGCCCGCCAGCTGCAGCTCAGCTTCAGCACGGTCCGGCTCCTTACCGCAAACGGTGTTCTCGAGCTCGATCCTGAGACCGACACGAGCGGCGCCCGCTTCGTCACCCGCGCCTCGGTCCAGGCCCGCTGGCTGACCCGCAACCGGACGACTCGTCGCAAGAGCGAGCCCGTCGCCGCGGTCCCTTTCGCCGAAGTGATGCGTTACACCGGCCTCGGACGACGAGCGGTAGTCGATCTCGTCCGAGCCGGTGTCCTCGAAGAGCTCCCCGGCCGGCGCACCACTTGCGCCATCACCACCTCGAGCCTCAACGCCTGGCTGGCCTCTGGAGGGATCTCGACCGACTGAGCGCCGTTGCCGTTCCCGGGTGGACTCCTTTCGGGGACATCGGAGCAGCTCAGGGGATGTTCCAGATTTTCTTACAGAAGATGTCGTCAGATCGGACGCCAGGGTGTACAGTGAGACGTAAGGAAATCTGACAAGGAACGAACGCCGATGTCGATCATCACTACCACGCCCACCATCCCGGACATCCGCCAGCACGTGCACGCGTCCGTGCTCGCCACCCTGACCGAGCACCTGACCATGGACCGGGCCCAGGTCGCCGGCTGCCTCGATGGGTCCGGGGAGGACGTAAAGATCGCGTCGCGTGTCGCCATCGTGGTGATCGCCCGGGTCCAGAAGGTATTCGGGGTGAAGGACCTCATCGACCCGAAGAAGCTCCGGCCCGAGCAGGTCACGAGCATCCGCAGCGTCACCGAGCTAGTGAGCCGGAGGCTGCAGGAGCACTTCCGCTGATGGCCTGCCTGATCGAGCGCCCGACCCTGTCGCAAGCCTGGACTGCGGCGCTCGCCTCCACGCTCGACGCGGGCGGCCGGACGGCGCACCTCGCCGTGGCGTGGCGCGGCATCGACGAGGTCCCGACGATCCGAGCGGCGGTTGACCGGTTCCTCTGGCAACGTCGGAAGGAGTACCTGGCCAACAGGGCGAAACGAGGCCAGTGGGCCGTATGGTCGGTGGAGACGGTCGCCAACACCATCTTCCCGATCGACCTCTACCTTCCCGAGAAGGGCGACGACGCCATCGAAGTGTTCACCGACCTCTACCTCGAGGGACGGGAGTTCGCGCGCAGCGTGTCGCCGGAAGGGGAGTACTGCGAACGACTGGTCGCCTGGCCGGGACCGGACGGCCCGGTGAACCAGCTGGCGGTGCTGGCAAACAAGCTCCATCGCGTCCGTGATGCCGGACGAGGCGGCCGTGGCGCACTCAGCAGTGACTACGAGCTCGCGTTCGCTCACCCCTCAGACTCGGCGGATCTGCGCGTCCAAGCCCCCGGGCTGAACAACAGCCCCTACGGCTTTCCTTGCCTCAGCCACGTCAGCGTCACCATCCACGACGGCGCGCTCTACCTCTCGGCTC
This sequence comes from Actinomycetes bacterium, assembly GCA_021819345.1. Lineage (GTDB taxonomy): Bacteria > Actinomycetota > Acidimicrobiia > Acidimicrobiales > Palsa-688 > JAKAQB01. The sequence goes on from JAKARG010000090.1 coordinate 2,274, forward strand.
TCTACCGCAACCAACACCTGGTGCGGAAGGGCTACGGCAACTACCTCGGCCTCGCTCGCCTTGGGTGGGCCCTCGCCCACGAAGCCGGCCTGCCCCTTGGCGAGGTGCTCGTGCTTGCCACGCATGCCGACGCGGAGGTGGGGAGTGCCAGAGGGTTCGGAAATGGCGAGCTTCGGGCGCTTGCGGCATCAGGTGATCTCCATGACGCCGCGAGCTGATCAGGTCGCAGGGTCGCTCGAGGAGCTGGCGGCCACGATAGGAAATGTCTCCTCGATCGGTGTAGACGCCGTCGACATCGCCGGCTTCGAGCGCGACCTGCGGTTCGGGGGCGAGGAGTTCCTGGCCCAGTGCTTCAGCCCAGCAGAGGTCGACCACTGCAACGGGGAGGTCGACAAGCTCGCTACCCGCTTCGCGCTCAAGGAGGCCGCGCTCAAGGTTCTCGGCACCGGGATGCGCGGTATCGGGCTGCACGACATCGAGATCGCAACCGCCCCGTCAGGAGAACCCCGAATCCAACTCAGCACGGCGGCGCAGAGCGTCGCTGCCGACCGGAATCTCGGCCGCTTGTGCTGCTCGGCCACCCGAGAGGCCGGTCTAGCGCTTGCGGTCGTCGCAGCAGAAGACATCTCTCACAGAAGCAATGCGAAGGAGCATTCATGACCAAGCCCAGGTCCGAACCCGAAACGCCCGAACCCGTCGAGCTGGGTCGTCGCCTGCGTGAAGCACGCGAGTACCTGGGGCTCTCCCAAGAGCAGGTCGCCGACCACCTTGGCATTCCACGGCCGTCGGTTTCAACGATCGAAGCAGGAAAGCGACGGATCACCTTCTTGGAGCTGAAGCGACTCGCGGAGCTGTACCGACGCCCGCTGTCGTACTTCTCCGGAGAGGAGGAGCAAGACACGGACGAGATGACCGACGCGCTGTTCCGCACCACGAAGGAGCTGAGCTCCACGGACCGAGAGCAGGTCCTCCGCTTCGCCCAGTTCCTCAGGACCGCCGGACCCGCACAAGCCCCCAGCCGAAAGTCGGCGAGCAGCTGACATGGCGAACCTGCGCGACGTACGCCGCGACGCGGTGTTCAAGGCCGAGACCTTGCTCGCCGATCTCGACATCGGCGCAGCTGAACGCGTGCGCATCTTCGACGTCATCGAAGACCAGTCCGTGTGGCTGACCTTCGAACCGCTCGATCGGCTCTTCGGCTGGTACCAGCGAGTCGACCAAGCAGCCGGGATGGTGATCAACGCGAGCCACCCCGCAGCTCTGCAGCGATTCACTGCCGCCCACGAACTGGGGCATCACCTCCTCGGACACGGCGCCAGCCTCGACGACGAGCACGCCATCATCGACGGCGGTCAAGGCAACGACCCCCAAGAGGTCGCGGCGCACACCTTCGCCGCGAACCTGCTGATGCCCCTCGCTGCTGTTGAGCACCACCTGCGGCGCCTCGGCCTCGATCCAGCCCGCCCCGACATCACCCCGGTCGCCGCCTACCACCTCTCAGTTGAATTGGGCGTCAGCTACGCCGCCACCGTGGTACAGCTCGCCAGCCTGAACAAGATCGCCTGGCAAGAGCTCCCGAGTCTGCGACGCGCGCGACCGCTGGCCCTCAAAGAGCAGCTGGTCGGCCAGGGACCGCAGTACTCGAGGGCAGCGGTGTGGCCGCTTGCTGCGACGGACAATGGGCGGCACCTCCTCGTCGACACGGGAGACGAGCTCTACCTTCATCTCGAAGAGATCCGCTCCAGCGGCTACCGGTGGATGCCGGCCGACGCCACTCTGGAGGGCTTCAGCCTTCTCGACGACCGCCTCGAGGGCGCAACCGAAATAGACCCTCGTTACGGCGACGCCCGCACCCGTCGGCTCGTCTTCAAGGCCGTAAACCCCGGCCCCCGCCTGGTGATCGTCGACCTGCGCCACCCCTGGGAACCAGACGGAGAGCCGCTCGAGCGGTTCGCACTTGCCATCGACATCGAGGGGCCACGGATCAGTCCCGTCGGCCGGGGCGTGAGCGTCAACCAGCAGCCCCAGCTCGTGGCGGCCTGAATGGTATCCCGGCGCGTCGACCTGAGCACCAAGCTCGGTCCGGCGCGCTCACAGGGCCACCGCTCGACGTGCCTGGCGTTTGCCGTGAGCGCCGCCCACGAGACTGCGCTCTACGACGAACACGACCTGCTCGACACCTCAGAGGAGTACCTCTACTGGTCGGCGAAACAGCACGACACTGCCGGACCGGGCACCACGTTCGCGGCGGTCCGGGACGGACTGGCGGCGAACGGGCAGCCCCTCGAAGAAGCCTGGCCCTATGACAAGGATCGCAAGGACCACCTTCCCACCTACCAGCCCCCTGCTGCCGCCCATTCCGCCCAACCCAGGTGGTCGCCGCAGCTCTCGCCGGTGCCGGCGACGCCAAAGAGCGTGCGGACCGAGCTCGACGCGGGTCGTGCCGTGGTCCTCGGCATCCCCACCTGGCCCGACCTCGACACCCCCACCGAAGGCCGTCTCAGCGTGCCGGCCAAATCGGACCTCGACGGCGCTCACCACGCGGTCGTCGTCATCGGTTACGACGAGCAGACCGCCGAGATGCTGATTCGCAACTCTTGGAGCGAAACCTGGGGCATCGATGGGACCGCGTGGCTCCCGTTCGCCTTCCTCGACGAGCATCTCTGCGCCACCTGGGTCATCGCCCCAGCAACCGTCACGGCGACCGCCCCGGTGCTGCCAGCCTCTGCGGCTCGCTACGGAAGTGAGGAGTAGGAGCTCGGGTGGACTTCAACAGCTACCAGAAGACCGCGCAGAAGACCGACCGGGTGCCGCTCAAAGGAGACCCCGCCGCAGACCGCACCGCCCGCCTCGTCCCTCTCCTCGGTCTCGCGGGTGAAGTCGGCACCCTGCTCGCCGGCTACAAGAAGTTCCTCCGAGACGGCGACGCCTACGAGCTCTTCGTCGACAACGTGGGAGAGGAGGTCGGTGACCTATTGTGGTACCTCGCGAACGTCGCCGAGAAATGGGGCCTGTCGCTCGATCAGCTCGCCGCGGCCAACCTGGACAAGACGAGTGACCGATGGCGGCTCCCAGGGGTAAAGGACCTCCGACGCCGCCCCAACGAGCTGCTCGACCACGGCTATCCGCCCGCACAGCGGCTCCCGCGCACGTTTGCAGTGGAGATCCGCTCCGTCGGCAGAGACAAGGGGCCGGAGGAGCGGGTCGAGCTCCACTACCGGGGCCGCAAGGTCGGCGACCGCCTCGGGGACAACACCTACGCGGAGAGCGGCTACCGGTTCCACGACGTCTTCCACCTGGCCAACGCGGCGATCCTCGGGTGGTCGCCTGTCGCCCGATCAGTGATCTTCGACCGCAAGCGCCGTGTCGACGACCTCGTCGACGCGGTTGAAGACGGAGGGCGGGCGATCGTGATCGAAGAAGGCATGGTCGCCTTCCTCTTCGAGCACGCTCGTCACCACCACTGGTTCGAGGACGTCACCGACATCGACTACGCGGTGCTCAAGACCGTGCGTGTGATGACCACAGAGCTGGAGGTCAAGCGACGGCCGCTCTGGGAGGTCGAGCAGGCCATCCTCCAAGGGTTCAACGTTTGGCGCCGGGTCCGGGACGCTCGCGGCGGCCGTGTCGTCGGCGACCTCTACCGGCGCAGCCTCAGCTACGAGCCGTTGCCGCAAGGACAGGGTTCGTAGCAGTCGGGAGACCCCACTTGGGTGGGTACCCAACGGTCATGGGCTCGGGATTGGGCACGTAACGCTGCTTGATCCGCGTGCGTCCGGAAGCCCCGCACAGCTCGGGGTGCGCGACCCGGGAGTACTTGTCCACCTCACAGAACAGGTTCTGGCAGTCGATCAGCTGTAACGGCCGGCCCCACAGCGACTCGAACTCCACTTCCGCCTGCTCGAAGAGCTGGTCGGCGGACTCGGTGACCGCTCGGATGACCTCTTCGGGTGCCAGCCCATCGGCGTCGACGAAGCACTTGGCGATCCCATCTCGGGCGCCCGGACCGGCGACGACGTAGTCCATCTCCGAGAACGAATACAGCGGCGTGTAGTTGAGATCGACGGCGAACTGAAAAGCGAGGAACCGCCCAAAGGAGTGCACGCCGGCGAGGATCTCGTACAGGTTGCGAAGGCTTGATGCGGCTGCGATCCGGTCAACGGTCCCGTCGTTAAGCAACTGCGCCAGCAAGCGGAGATGGTTGACGTGCTTGCGCGACGAACCAAGCTTCGGGCTGGGCATGATGTAGGCAGCCGAATAGAGTCGGTCCCCCGATGCCATGCGAGCGTCCAGCAACTCGGTCAGCTTTGTAACCTCAAAGCTCTCCGCGCAGATCGGGCCGAAGCTCTCCAGATAGCGCCAGGTGTCGATGCGGTTGAAGATCTTGAAGAGGAGCACGCGAAGCACCATCGACCGGTCGTCACTGGTTTGGCTGTAGATCACCTCGTTGATCAAGAACTGGCTGACGCGATCGGAGGCCCGATAGGCGTTCGTGAACCGGTGAGTGGCCAGGACTGGGTCAACCGTCCACGGTGGGTCTTCCCGGCGAAGGCGGCGGAAGAACATCCGCTGCCGCTCGGCTGCGAGCCGCCAGTACGATCGGAAGGCGGCCGTCGGACGAAGAGTCCGCCCGCCCACCACCAGTCTCTCAAGCGAAGCCTCCTCCATCACCGTCACCCTACGAATCGGCTGTGTCGTCCTCGCGTGTCTATCACACAGAAACACAGAAAACTGTGAACACGATGATCAGCGGGTACGCTCTGGCGTTGTGGCGGCGCCGCGTCAGCCCCGGAATAGCCGGTCGAAGCGACTGACCTTGGATCTCACCCCGGAGCTCCACCGGGCGCTCAAGGTCCGCGCTGCCGAGCTCGAGGTTCCTATGGTCGATCTGTTGCGCGGCTTCCTCACCGAGGCCCTTCAGAACCCGGCGACGCTTCAAGCTCTAGCCGACCGCATGCGGGAGACCAAGGTCCCAGAAGCTGAGCGACATCGGTGAGCACCCGGAACTTCAATGGGTGGACTGGGTCCACCTGGCAGACCACGGCCTCCATCCGATCGGGAAGTGTGCGAGGCTGGGCGCCTCGCACACGGACGTCTTGCCCGCGTCGTGGCCGTCCCGATCGCTCCAGCCCTGAAGCCCGCGACAGACACCGTGCTCAAGTACACCGCGCCGCGTCCTCCAGTCTGGGCGGGCGTGCCACGGGTCTCATAGCTTGTTGTACCACTCGAGCACCAGTCGCTTCGTTCGAAACTCGCCGTAGGTCTTCTCCTCCCGGCGGCGAAGGACCGGGAACGTCTCGAGGATCCCCGCCAGTTCGTCCCCGCTCAGTCCGAACAACTCACGGGCAACCACCGCGTCGATCTCTGCCCGTGCAGCTTCGCGCTGTTCGGGGTCGATCAAGCCGGGCGGGGTGGAGTCCTCGGGGACGGGCTCGCACCAGCCGTAGGGGACCATGGCGTTCCAGTAGGCAGTCATTTCTGGTGCCGTGCAGGTGAGGCGGAGCGCGAGCATTCCGAGACGTCGGGTTAGGGGATGGTCAATGGGCAACCGCGGGAAGGGGAGGCTGTCGAGAACGGTCATCGTCATGCTAAGAGCGACCTTCTTCCGAGCGAGGAAGTCCAGGCTGAAGCTGTTTTCAACCGCCAGCCAGAGCATATACGCCCACTCGAAGCCGTCTGGGAACGCAAGCGTGGGCACCTTATGGCCGCAGATCGCGCCGGGTGGGATTAGCGCAGCAACGAGCGAACGGCTCGGATTCGGAGACGTCACGTCGCACCAGCCCACGCGATACCGCCAGACCCGGTCGCCGAGCTTGTTGGGGATCTTGTCTGGTGGTAGGTGCCACTGGGGGACGATGGCCTTGCGAGGGTCACCGAACGGGAGTGCTTCCCAGACAGCGGACCGTCCGCGTCCCGAGCGATAGGCCTTGGCCCTGTGGTCGAACTGGTCGACCATCCGCCCCTCGTATACGGGGAGGCCGTCCGGGTAATCCCCGAAGAGCTCCCGGTCATTTCCCATGTGCAGTTCGGCTTGGTAGTGCCGTACGGGCGGCCCGGCGGTCTCGTCACCGAAGAGCGGCCAGCACGCGGACATCTGGGCGGCAAGTGCCGCATCGGCCGCGTTGGTCACCTCGGGGATGGCGAGGGCGTCGGGCGACTGTTCCCGGATCGATGCGACCGTGAGCGTCGTCATCTCGCCGCCGAGGGCCCGGGCCAGGTCGGTGCTCGACCGTAGCTCGAAGGCAGCGCTGATGTTCGTAGTGGTCCCGCCCTTCTGTGCCAGATACAGGCAGAAACGCGTCTCGCGGTGAATCCCCGGAAACCAAGCGCCGGTCGTATTGATGAAGCCAAGTACGTACGAGAGCGTCCAGCGTTCGTAGAGCTCTCTGCGGATGGCGGCAGCGTTCGCTCCCCCGTAGAAGCCGGCTGGGACGACTTGAGCCGCATTGCCGCCGCGCCGGGTGAGTCCCAGCGCGGTCTCGACGAACATCCGGTAGACGTTGAAGTCGCCCTTGCCGAGGTTGCCTGGTGCGAAGAGTCGGTAGCGACCGCTCGACTTCATGAAATGGACCGACGCGTAGAGGTCGCGCTGGTAGTCGATCCAGCGGGCAGCGATCTCGGGATCCTCGAGGAGCTCCGAGACGATCGCATCCTGCTCGGCCTTCGGAACGAAGCGGATCGTCGGCTCGTAAGCGGAGAAGAATTCCTTGCGGTCGGGGCTGAGGGTGTCCCACGGCGGGTTGCCCAAGACGAGATCGAACCCGCCCTGCCAGCCCTCTTCTGCTTCTGGGTCGGCGGCGAAGACGTCGGGGAACGCGAGGTGGGGATGGAGGAAGCGGTAGCGCTCGGCGAGGCGGACGACGAGACTGATGGCGTCGGGATTGTCGGCGCGGTCCGCGCTGATAGCCCGGAGGGTCTGGTCGGTGATCGCCGGCTGATCCGGGGTCTTCGGGGCGAAGAAGGCGGCGCACCAGGTGTCGGCGACGAGCTTGGCGAGCCCCGTATCAGGGGAGGATTGGAGGTCTTCCCAGTGCTGTTGCTTGGTCCGGAGGGTTTCGGGCGTGCTGTCGTCCTCGGCATCGAGCCCCTGCGCGGCTTGGGTGAGCTCTTCGATGGCAGCGAGCGCGGAGTCGCCGAGGGCGAGGAGGCCCTGGTTGCGCTGGCGGCGCTCGGCGGCGTTGGTCTTCTTGCGTGCCGCCGCCGTCGGCTTGTCGTCGCCCTCGATCGCCTTGAACGCTTCGTCGGGGATCCCCTCGGCGATGAGGCGGGGGGTGGCGCCCACGAGCCCGTTGCCACAGACGAGGTGGTGGTCGAGGAAGCGCAGCGGCAGGCCGGGTTCGACGGCGTCGAGCCAGAGGTTGACCTTGGCGAGCTCGATTGCCATGGGGTTCAAGTCGATGCCGTAGATGCAGCGGCCGACCACCTGGCGAAGTGCGTGGCGGGTGGCTTCTGGGGTGGGGTTGAGCTCGCCGGTCTGGGCTGCGGCGAGGCGCGTGGCGATGCGTCGGGCTGCGGCGGTGAGGAAGTGTCCCGAGCAGAT
>JAKARG010000091.1 GCA_021819345.1 Actinomycetes bacterium
GAGAAGGTCGCCGCCGCGAGGGCGAGGGCCGCCTCGACCTCCTCCTCGCCCGCCTCGTCGAAGGTCTTGACCGTCTCGCCGGTCGCGGGGTTGATCGTCGCAATCGCCACTGGAGCTCCTCGTCTGCTGATGGTCCCCGTCCTCGCAGCGAGAAACTATCGCTCCTGCAGTCGCCCGCGCGCTGGCTCGGAGGAACGGCTGCGAGCAGCAGGATAGGGTGCAAGAGGCGACAACGGAGGTGCCCGCTCCATGCCCGCCCAGGTGGAGGGGCTCGGCGTGCCCTGGGGGCCCCGCCAGCTCCCTCCCGGCCTTCGGCTTGCGCCAGGGGGCTGCATCCCGCCCCCGTCAGCGCTCGGCGGTCCAGCCCCCGGGCACCCGGCCTGCCGGCCCGGACGGCACCGCCTCGAACACCGCCGCCGGCGCCTGCCCGAGAGGTGCGAGCGCTGCGGTGGCTGCAGCCTTGGCGTCTTCGACGGCGAGGCCGGCGACGATCGCCGACCCGCCGAAGCCGCCGCCGGTCATCCGGGCGCCGTCGGCCCCAGCCCGCAGGGCTGCGTCGACCACTGCGTCGAGCTCGGGGCAGGAGACCTCGAAGTCGTCTCGCAGGGAGCGGTGCGAGTCGGTGAGTAGGTCGCCGATGCCGAGGCCGGCTCGCAGCCGAGCGACGGTCGTCACGACCCGGTCGTCCTCGGTCACCACGTGTCGGGCGCGTGCGAGGAGGCGTCCCGAGAGGCGGGCCTCCACCTGCTCGAGGGTCGCCTCGCGCAGGCTGGCGAGGCCGAGGCGGGCCGCGGCCTGCTCGCAGTCACGCCGGCGGGCTCCGTACTCTCCGGTGGCGTGGTCGTGGCGGACGCCGGTGTCGACCACGACCAGTGGCCCGACCCCGGCGAGGGAGACCGCCTCGGAGCTGCCGGCGGCGAAGTCGAGGAGCAGGGCGTGGCCGGCTTCGGCCAGCAGCACCGCACGCTGGTCCAGGGTCCCGGTCGGGGCACCGACGAACCCCGACTCCGCCCGGTGGCAGACCTCTACGAGCCCGGAGGGACCGAGGCCGCTCCCGGTGAGCTCGTCGATCGCCACGGCCACGGCTGCGGTGAGCGCAGCGCTCGAGGAGAGCCCGCTTCCGATGGGCACGGTCGAGCCCACGACCAGGTCGGCTCCGGGCACTGGAGCTCCGAGCTCCTGGAAGGCCCAGGCGACCCCGAGCACGTAGCGGGCCCAGCCGCTCGGGCGGTCGGCCCCGAGGTCGTCGAGCTCGGCGGTGGTCGCCTCCGGCTCGGCCCGGTGTCCCGGACCGCCGGTTTCTGGGCCGCCGGTGTCCTGCCCACCCGTGTCCAGGCCGCCGGTGTCCTGTCCGCCGGTGTCCTCGCCGAGCGACCAGCACCTCCAGGTCCGGTCCGTGCGGCGCCGCAGCGCCACGGTGGTGCGCCGGTCGAGAGCGAAGGGCAGGGCGAGGCCGGCGTTGTAGTCGGTGTGCTCGCCGATCAGGTTCACCCGTCCAGGGCCCTGCCAGACCCCCTCGGGGTCGACCCCGGCCAGCCGGGTCAGCTCTCCTGCGACCCGGTCTGCCATCCGCACGGTGTCGCTCACCGGCGCCCGGACGGCAAGGTGGCGCTCACCGGCCCCGCCGGATGGCGTCGCGCAGGGCGGACGCAGCTGCCTCGGGCGCGACGTCGGTGACGAAGGCTCCACCCGCCAGCTCGGAGCCGGCGAGGTACTTGAGCCGGTCGGCGGCCCGGTTGGGTGGGCAGAGCTCGGCGTGCAGGTGGCTCACCGGCTCCCAGCCATCATCTCCGTCGCTCGGTCGCTGGTGGAAGGCCATCACGTAGGGGAGCGAGAACCCCCAGAGCTGGTCGTAGGCCCGGGCGACGACCGACAGCAGCGAGGCCAGGTCGTCGCGCTCGGCGTCGTCGAGGCCGGGAAGCGTCGGTCGGTGGGGGCGGGGAGCGATATGCACCTCGTAGGGGAAGCGCGCCCAGAACGGCACCCACGCCACCAGCCTTCCCTGCTCGGCGACGACTCTGCGCCCGTCGGCGACCTCGGCGGCGACGACGTCACAGTGCACGCAGCTCCCGGTACGTCTACGGTGCTCGAGGGCGGCGTCGAGTTCGCGCAGGGGCAGGGGTGGGATGTCGGGGTAGCCGTAGATCTGACCATGGGGGTGGGAGAGCGTCGTGCCGACCGTCTCGCCCTTGTTCTCGAAGGGCATCACGTAGGCGATCGCCGGGTCGTCGCCGAGGATCGCGCTGCGGTCGGCCCACACGTCGACGATCATGCGGACCCGCTCCAGCTCGAGGTCGGCGAAGGTGGCGTCGTGGTCGTCGGAGTAGACCACCACCTCGCAGCGCCCCGACGCTGGAGCCACCGGGTACAAGGCGCTGCCCTCGACCGCCGGCGCCGGCGGCCTCGGTGAGAAGGACGGGAAGCGGTTGTCGAAGGTCGCAACCTCGAAGCTCGGGTAGGGGATCTCGGTCGGCTCCTCCCCGGGCCGGGTGGGGCAGAGCGGGCAGTAGTCGGCCGGCTTGTAGGTGCGGTTCTGGCGGTGGGTGGCAAAGGTGACCCACTCGCCCCTGGTCGGGTCGAAGCGCCGCTCGGTCATGCTTCGGGCGGCTCCGACTCGCCCAGCTCCAGGGCTCCGTGCTCCGAGTCGGTCCGCTCCGGGCGCGGGCTCGGAGCCTCCTCGGGATGGCCTCCACCAGCAGTGCTGTCCACCGCTACGCCGCTAGCAGTCGGCTCCCCGGCGGGCTCTGCAAGCCGCCGGGCGTAGCGAGTGAGGCGCCGCCCGTCGCGCTTTGTCTCCACCAGTCGCACGAGCGCCCGGGCGGGAGGGTCGAGCTGTTCGATGCGCACTGGAGCTGCGCTGCGCCGACGCTGCCCCTCCGATCGTTGGTCCTGGCAAGGTAGCTCAGCGGCGTCACCGGCTTCCGTGAGCGTCGACCTGGCGGCGTCGCCGTTGGTCCCGATCCCCAGCGCCGAGCGTTCGTCGGTCCGTCCTCCCGCGTCGGGCTCGGTCGTCCTCCCCACCACGCTCATCCCGCCTCCCGGTCCAGTTCGCTCCCCGACGCCGCAGCGGTGTCGAGCGCTGCGATGACGAGGTCCGAGGCGTCGCCGAGCACCCGGCGGGCGTCGAGGGACAAGCCGTCGTCGCTCACCACCACATCCGCGGCCTCCAGAGGGGCGATGCGTGACAGTCCGATCATCCGCCACTTGGTCGAGTCGGCGAGCACCACCACCTGGCGGGCGTTGGCGACGAGGGTGCGGTTGGTCTCGGCCTCGGAGAGGTTGGGGGTGGTGTAGCCGGCCTCGGGGTCCATGCCGTGCACCCCGAGGAACAACACGTCCACGTACAGTGAGCGGATCGCAGTGTCGGCGACCGGTCCGACCAGGGCATCCGACGGGGTGCGGATGCCACCGGAGAGCACCACCGGGGTGGCCGGGTCCACCCGGTGGATCTCGACCGCAGCGCTGAGCGAGTTGGTGAGCACCGTGACCCCGGGCACCGAGGGCAGGAGGCGGGCGAGCGACCAGGGGTCGCCACCCCGAGCGGGCGGGTCTGGACTCTAGACGACAGCATTCGACCCCAAAGCGAGCACCAGAGCCTCATCGGAGTGCACCTCCATCGGGTATCTCCGCTGCGGGTACGGCCCCCGCCCGGGCTGTGACGTGGCCGACGAGCAGCGAGGGTGGTCGGGTCGGGCCTGGTTGCCAGATAGGACGCCTAGATCTGACCGTGGTCATGGGCGGGTGGCCACCGGTTGGCCGGCGAGCGGTCCGCTGGCCAGCGACAGCAGCACCTCGGCGCGGAAGAAGGGGCGGCAGGTATCGAGGAGCACCTCGCCGAGGCGCAGCTCGGCAGGGTGCGACTCGAATTCCAGGCCCAACACGACTCCCAGTCGGCGAGCAGCGCAACATCCGCGTCGACAGAGGTACCAGCGAGGGGGGCGAGGTGGTGCAGCTCGGCCTCGACGGCGACGACCTGCCGCCATTGCTTGGTGCGGGTACCGGCGCGGGGGACCATCCGGCTGTGGAGCTTCTCGGCGCCAGCAGCCGATGCTCGCCACTGAAACTGCAGCACTGCGTCGGCGCTACGCCCTACCACCCGGAGGCTCCGGGTGCGGAACCAGCCGGAGGGCTTGGGGGCGTAGGTTGGCCGCCAGTTGACCGCCCAAGGGCATGTTCCATCAGGTACCAGGGCTCGCCGGTTGGCGGGCGAGTGAGATCGGCCAGGAGCGCTGCGCCGACATGCACCTCTGGATCGGCCGGCTCGGGGTAACTGTCGAGCGACGCGAGGTCCATGTGCTGTCCCCATGCCCAGGCGTCGCTGGGGCGGAACAGGCCCATCAGGTTGGTCGTGACCGGCACCTGCGGAGTGGCCGCCTGGAGCAGGTTGCGCTCCGCGTGGAAGCAGGCGAGCATCTCGTCGTTGGAGAAGCGGGCGAGGTCCAGCTTCTGGGAGGGGTTGGGAAAGACAGGAGCGGCGCGCAGCGGGGGCACCTCGTCGAAGGAGCGGTAGCGCTGGCTCTAGAAGGCGGTACCCCACGCCTGGTTGAGCTCGGGCAATAGTGCCGACGCCCCCGGCGAGAGCCGGACCTCGGCGGCAGTTACCGGGAGGATCTCCGGGTGGGCCGCAACGAGCCGGGATGGTGGTGACGCGCTCGCGGTGGCGAGGCCGACGCCAACGCCGGCTCTGGCCAGCAGGTCGAGTACCCGGTCGAGCCAGCCGGCCTCCAGCTCGGCACCTGGTCCCGGCTGCAGGGACGACCGGCGAAGAACTCGACGGTGCCCAAGTCGACGCTCGTCTCGGTCATGAGCGCCCCGTCCTCGGCCCCCACTCCCTCGGGCAATTGCTCGGGGTTGCAGTCGTCACCCTAGCGGATCCGCGCTCTACATCTTTCGGACCCGTTGCACGCCGCATCAAAGCACTCCACATTGAGCCCCAGCTCGGCCACGACGGTCCTCGCAGCCCCCTGCAGGCAGCTTGTCACGCATAGCAACACACACGCACCTTCGACTCCACCAAGTACTAACAGGCCAAACCTCGGAGCGCAAGGAGCCACACCGGCGGTTGGCTCCAGCGGACTTCAGTGGGGATCGCCCCGCTCTACGAGAGCACATCACCAGCCATCCCTGAAGGGACCCGCAAGGGGGACCGTCAATCCGACGATGGGCTCCGATGCAACTCCTGACTGGACATCACGACCCGCGTGCGCGATACTGAGCACTGTTGGAAGCCTTGTTCGCAGACGCGCAGACCGCGACCTGGCTGGGGAGGGAGGATGTCGAGTGATCAACCGCTCGGGCACACCGACGGGAGCAAATAGAACCGACGGCCCTCGGGCCGATCCCATACCACCTCCGAGTGCACCCCTTACCCGACTGCGAGGTGGAAGCTCGGGAGCCGGCAGGTTCGGTCGGCTCCAGTTCGGCTCCCGACCACCTCGAGCACCGTGAGCACCACTGGCCGGCTCAGTTCTAGAGGTAGCAAAGATCACGACCGAAGCTCACTGGACAAAACAAGGAGGACTCCACTAGATGACTTTTGAGCACCTGTTCCCCAGAATGGCGACTCGCAGACACCGATCACCTGGCCCTTCCTGGGGAGCGAGCCCGGAGAAGCCTCTTTCTCATCGGGACCTCGCACGCATCGACATCCACCGACCCCGGCCAACGCGACAGCTCCAGAAGGTAATGCTGGCCTCCTCTTCCGTAGCGCTGTCGGGCCTCTTGGCCGCCTGTGGTGCCACCTCGCCCAGCTCCACGAGCGCCACATCCGCGACAAAGGCTCCTTTGGCCGCCAAGCCGCCGAAGCCCGGCACCGACCTGAATGCTCAGACCACCACGAGTACCTGCTATTCAGGCGCAACGAAGATCGTGTTCTGGAGTTGGGTACCCGGGATCTATCGTCCTATCAACCTCTTCAATGAGACCCACCCGAAGGTTTGCGTGGACTGGGTGAACACGGCTGCCTATGCAGGTCAGAAGGAGTATGTGAAGCTAGAAGCAGCATTCAAGGCTGACTCGGGCGTGCCGGACGTCGTCCAGATCACGCAGGGTCACCTGTCGGATTTGATCCTGACGAAGCACCTCCTCAACCTCGTCCCTTATGGTGCTGACAAAATAAAGAATGCTTATGTACCCTGGGTGTGGAAGATCGTGTCTCCGTTCAGCAATCACGACGTCTATTCCATACCGCAAGACAGCGGACCGATGGGCCTTCTGTACAATACCTCGTTGTTCAAGAAGTACGGCCTGGCTATACCGAGGACTTGGGCGCAGTTCGCGAGCGAGGCAGCAGTGGTTCACAAGGCACACCCAGGTGTTTACCTGGCCAACATCCAGCAATTGACCGAGATACAGCTGTTCTGGTGGCAGACGGGCGCTTTTCCGGTCAAGTGGCAGGGAAGTGCCAACCTCACCCTCAACTACGATCAACCTGCCGCCGTCAAAGCGGCCGATTACTGGCAGAAGCTCTGGTCCGCCGGCGACCTTGCCAACTTGTCAGGAACCGCGGAGACCACGGCGCTCACCCGCGGCGACGTGCTCAGTGCTCTCGCACCCGCGTGGTATCCCGACGTTTACACGACCCCTGGTAAGACCACGGGTGAATGGAGCATTGCATTGCTTCCGCAATGGACGGCTGGAGCAAAGGACAATGTGAACGACGGCGGTTCGACGGATGCCGTTACGACCAACACCAAGCACCCCAAGCAAGCCGCCGAGTTCGCGATCTGGCTCAACTCGACGAAAGCTTCCTGGAACCTCATGGTCAAACCTCCAATCCTTCTATTCCCCACAGTCAAGTCAGTCCTAGCCGAATCGAGCTTCGCAGACCAGAAGATTCCTCTGACGGGGTCCGAGCAACTCGAGAAGGTTTATGGTTCGATCGCGAACACCGTGAAGACCGACTGGCAGTGGAGCCCCGTTCAGCAATATACCGACACGGTGATCACTGACGACGTCGATCTCGTCGTGGAGCACAAGATGACTTTCGCTGGTCTCGTCCAGAATGTGCAGAAGCAAAGTGTCGCCTACGCGAAGAGCGAGGGCTTCACGGTCCACACGTAGCCACTAGGCTCGCAGCGAAGCGGCTCCCTACGGACTCCAGAGCTCGGATACAGAGCTCGGAGGAGTCCGTAGGGAGCTGCCGGCTGCGAGCCACGGTTCAACCTCAAGGTCTAGCTGAAAGGCGGTTCGACGATTTGGCAATCGGCCTCGCAGGAGCGGCCGGACCCGTTGTAGCAGATAGTTCTCGCGAGGGGGATCGACGTAGGTCATCGTCGGGGCGACGCGGCATACGTTGGGACGGGCTCCGGCCGTATCTGTTCCTCGCTCCTTTTCTTATCACGTTCTTGGTTTTCAGTGTCGGACCGGTGCTCTACTCGATCTATTTGAGCCTCTTCGCGACGCCACTTATCGGTCCGAGGAAGTTCGTTGGTCTTCAGAACTTCATCAACGCTTTCAGTGATCAAAGTTTTTGGAGTGGTGTCGAGCGGGTAGCGTTGTTTGGGATCATCCAGGTTCCACTGATGCTGTTGATCGCGCTCTTCTTTGCCATAGTGTTCGATCTCGAGCTGGTTCGCCGCGGAGCCGGCATCCTCCGTCTCATTTATTTCTTGCCCTACGCGATCCCCGGTGTCATCTCGGCACTGATGTGGGGCTATCTATACGAACCGCGCTACAGCCCCTTCGACACCATCCTCACCCAACTCGGGCTGGGTAATGTAAATTTCGTTGGTGGCAATATTGTCCTCGCATCGATCGGCAATATAGTCACCTGGGAGTACGTCGGTTACAATATGATCATTTTGTACGTAGTGCTCCGGAGCAGCCCGAGGGAGCTCATCGACGCGGCGGTGGTAGATGGAGCGAAGCTCTGGGATATCGTTAGGTACGTCAAAATACCGATGGCTCGTATCGGTTTGTTCCTTACTGCAATCCTCTCGATAATAGGAACACTCCAGCTCTTCACGGAGCCCGAGATTCTTTCGTCATTCTCGACAGCAGTGAACACGAGCTATACGCCGAACATCTATATCTACACCGTGGCCTTCACCAATAACAACTTGAACTACGCTGCGGCGCTGTCGGTACTAGTCGGAGTCATTACCGTGGTCGCGACGGCCGTCTTCCTTGGACTGAATCGACTGCGACAGCGGCGAGCAGGCATAAGTTGAGGCGCGGGCAAGTCAGCCACCCGCGTGCGGGTTCCACGTGAGAGAAGACACAAGATGAGACTGAGCCGACCGGGCTGTGATTCACATAATGCATGGTGGAGAAGCACGAGTGGGGAGCTGTGGCGATGATCGAAAGTGGTGAAAGGTCAGTGCTCGGGCACGGCATCTCGGCGAAGCCAGGAAGCGCTAGGCGACGCCCAGACATCTATCGGATCTACGGCGCAAGACGCCCTGTCATATGGTTGGTGAACTTTCTGGCTGTATTGTTTGGCGTCTACATCTTGATCCCCCTCTATTGGATCCTGCTGGGGTCGATGAAGACGAACAACAATGTCGTCAATTCATTTGGCTTCTTCCCGGCTCTCCCATTCTTTCTCTTTGAGAATCTCAGCCGATTGTTCACTTACGACAATGGTGAGTTCGGTCGCTGGCTCCTCAACACGCTGTTCTATTCACTTTCAGCAGGAGTGGGCGGAACGATCTTTGCATCCTTTGCAGGTTTTGCGTTCGCGAAATATCGGTTCACGGGGCGGCGCGCGATCATGGGCCTGGTCCTTGCGGTTGTTGCCGTGCCCGCCACGGCGCTCACTATCCCGCTTTATCTTCTCTATACCGATTTGCGGCTGACCAATAATCCCCTCGGAATCATCTTGCCGGGGCTCGGCACGGCGTTCGGTGCCTTCCTGATGTTCGTCTATGTGAGAGGTTCCGTGCCCGACTCTGTCCTCGATGCAGCCCGTGTAGACGGAGCGAGTGAGAGTCGCGTGTTCTGGCGTGTCGCGCTACCGATGACGTTGCCGGGGGCGGTGACCGTATTACTCTTTACTATCGTGGGTACGTGGAATAATTATTTCTTGCCTCTCCTGATCTTCACAAAAACGAGTCTGTTCCCTCTCACGCTCGGGCTTGCGGGATGGAACTCCTCTACGTCTTCGGGCTACGGCACGCACATCCTCTACGCTCTGATCGTCACGGGGGGCCTGGTGACGATGCTTCCGACGATTGTGCTGTTCCTTGCTCTCCAGAAGTACTGGAGGCAGGGACTGACCCTCGGGAGCACGGTGGGCTGAGGAGGGATCGGGCGGCGCTCGTGCGTCGGAGCGAACCGGCGGACGGGGGTGCGCGGAGCGCAGCTCGGGTGGCGCGGTTCCGTGCTCAGAGCGAGGACGACTGGGCGATGCTGTGTCGGCCAGCGTCATGGGGCTGCCCCTGGGAGGCTTCGCTTGCGGCGGGCACTCGGGTGCCGTAAGCGAAGATCTGCCGGGACGGGCTGCTATCTCTCGTTACTGCCCGAGAGGGGTTGTCAGTGTTTGGCGCGCGAACGCCCGTGTGGGGAGCGGCCGGCAGGGCTCATGGCCCAGGGGGCAGCTGCCGGAAGGTCTCATCGGCGAGTGTGTCTAGCGGGGCCAGCTGGCCGAGGCCGGTGACCGGGAGCGACCACCCGTCGTGGTCTGGTTCGGCCCAGCGGGAGAACCACCGATCGAGCTCAGCAGCCAGGTCGGCCCGGACCTGCGCATGGGCGGGCGAGCCGGACAAGTTCTCGGTCTCGCCGGGGTCGGCGCCGAGGTCGTAGAGCTCGTCGGGCCAGGAGCCGTTGCGTGCCACGTACTTCCAGTCCCTGGTGCGGATCATAGAT
>JAKARG010000092.1 GCA_021819345.1 Actinomycetes bacterium
CGACCGCCGCTCCGCTGGACCGGGCGCCCACGGGTGCCGGCGCTACCCGAGAGCGGCGGCCTCGGCCCCGACCGTCGTGTCCTCGCCGTGGCCGGTATGGACCACGGTCCCGGGATCTAGAACGAGGAGCCGGGTCCTGATCGACTCGAGGAGCGTCGGGCGGTCCGAGAAGGACCGCCCGGTCGCACCGGGCCCGCCCAAGAAGAGGGTGTCCCCGGAGAACACGACGCCTTCGCCCTCCAGGGCCAGGCAGATCCCTCCGGGCGTGTGCCCCGGGGTGTGGAGGACCCGGAGGCGAGCGGCTCCGAAGTCGATCGTCTGGCCGTCGTCGAGAGCCAGGTCGGGACCACGCCCGGGATGGACCGAGTCCCACAGCATCCGGTCGGCGGGGTGCAAGGCGACCGGCGCGTGCAGACGGGCAGCCAGCTCCACCGCCGCGCCGATGTGGTCGTTGTGGCCGTGGGTGGCGACGATCGCCAGGGTCCTCCGCCCTCCCACCGCCTCGGCTATCGCGCCGGCGTCGTGGGCGGCGTCGATCACCACCACCCGCTCGTCGTCGCCGACCAGCCACACGTTGTTGTCCACCTCGAAGTCCTCGCCGTCCAGGCTGAAGATCCCCGAGGTCACGACCCGCTCGACCCGGGCCCCGCCGCCGCCGACCGGCCCGCCGGCGCTCACAGGACGACGACCGAGCGCAGGACCTCGCCGCGGCGCATCCGGGCGAATGCCTCTTCGACACCGTCGAGGCCGATGGTCTCCGACACGAAGCCGTCGAGGTCCAGGCGACCCGCCAGGTATAGCTCGATCAGGGCCGGGAAGTCCCGGGTCGGCAGGCAGTCCCCGTACCAGGAAGCCTTGAGCGCCCCTCCCCGACCGAAGAGCTCGACGAGCGGTAGCTCGACGGTCATCTCCGGGGTCGGGACGCCGACTTGCACCAGCGTGCCAGCGTGGTCCCGGGCGAGGAACGCCTGGCGGTAGGTGTCGGGCCGGCCCACCGCCTCGATCACCACATCGGCGCCGAAGCCCCCGGTCAGCCCCCGGACGGCCTCGACCGGGTCGCCGGCGCTGGCGTCGACGACGTGGGTCGCCCCGAAGCGCCGAGCCCACTCGAGCTTGCGTCCGTCGACGTCGACCGCGACGATCGTGCGCGCCCCGGCGAGCGACGCCGCGGCGATCGCTGCGTCGCCGACCCCACCGCAACCGAAGACCGCCACCGTGTCACCTCGGCCGACTCCGCCGGTGATCGCCGCCGCCCCGAAGCCGGCCATGATCCCGCACCCGACCAGCCCGGCCGCCTCGGGGCGGGCACGAGGGTCCACCTTCACCGCCTGGGCGGCGGCGACGAGGGTCTTGTCGGCGAACGCCCCGATCCCGAGAGCCGGCGACAATGGCGTGCCGTCTGCCAGGGTCATCGGCTGGGAGGCGTTGGCGCTGTCGAAGCAGTACCAGGGCCGCCCCCGACGGCACGATCGGCACCGCCCGCAAGGAGCCCGCCAGGCGAGCACCACGTAGTCGCCGGGGGAGAGGTCGCTCACTCCCTCGCCGACCGACTCCACGAAGCCGGCCGCCTCGTGGCCGAGCAGGAACGGGAACCCGTCGTTGATCCCGCCCTCCCGGTAGTGCAGGTCGGTGTGGCACACCCCGCAGGCCTTCACGGCCACCACCGCTTCCCCCGGTCCGGGGTCGGGGACGTTGACCGCCTCGATCGTGACCGGCTCTCCCACCGCTCGGGCGACGACTGCACGGACCTGCTGGGGCACGGGACCTCCCGGTGGTCGCGGGCACCGGCTCCGTCGCCGAGCCCGGCGCCGAGGCTACCCGGGGGCACCCGGGCCGGACGGGCCTACCGGGCCCGGTGGGCGACCACTACGGATGAGGTGGGGAAAACGGGCCCGATGCCACCGGACCAGGGAGGGTTCGGCACCTCCGTGCCGGCTCTCGAAGCCTCCCCTGTCGGTTAGCGTGCTCGGGATATGGAGCTCTCGGCCGTTGTCGAGGCAGCCGGCTCTCCGGGAGCCGCGAAACCCCGTCCATGAGCCACAGCCACGCGGTCGGCGCGGACGTCGACACCCGCTTCCTCGCTGCGGCTCTAGCGCTCGTCGCCACCTTCATGGTCGGCGAGGTGGTAGCTGCAGTGCTGTCCGGCTCCCTGGCCCTACTGGCGGACGCCGGCCACCTGCTGAGCGACGTGGCAGCACTTGGCGCGAGCATCTGGGCGGCGCGCCTCGCCACCCGCCCGGCGCAGGGGATCTGGACCTTCGGCTTCGGTAGGGCCGGGATCCTCACTGCTGCGGCCAACGGGGTCACCCTGTTGGTCATCGCTGCGCTGATCGTCGCCGAGGCGGTCCGGCGACTGGTCACGCCGACCGGGGTCGACGGCCAGGTCGTGCTCGGCGTCGCGCTTTGCGGAGTGGTGGTCAACCTGGCCGCCACCGCGGTGCTCTCCCGAGCCGACCGCTCCAGCCTCAACGTGCGGGGTGCCTTCGCCCACATAGCCAACGACCTGTTCGCCTTTCTCGGCACCGCCGCCGCCGGCCTCGTCGTGATGCTCACCGGTTGGTCCCCGGCCGACACCCTGGCCTCGCTCCTCGTCGCCGCTCTGATGGTCCTCACCGCCCGGGGACTGCTCCGCGACGCCGGGCGGATCCTCTTGCAGGCCGCCCCCGAGGACGTGTCACTGGACGCGGTGCGGGCCCACATCGGAGGCGTGCAGCACGTGCTCGGCGTCCACGACCTCCACGCCTGGAGCGTCGGCTCGGATCGGCCGACGATCTCCGCCCACGTGGTCGTGGAGGACCGCTGCTTCGCGTCGGGTCACGCGCCGCAGATCCTCGACGCCCTGCAGGCCTGCCTCGGCGAGCACTTCGACGTCGAGCACTCGACCTTCCAGCTCGAGCCGGCCAGCCACCTCGACCACGAGCATGCCGGGCATCCCTGAAGTGAGGCGCTGACGTGGCCGACTTCGTGGGCGCCCTCGACCAGGGCACGACCAGCACCCGGTTCATGATCTTCGACCACGACGGCAACGAGGTGGGCCGCTGCCAGCTCGAGCACGAGCAGATCCTCCCGCGCGCCGGCTGGGTCGAGCACTCCCCGGTGGAGATCTGGGACCGGGCAGCAACGGCGATCCGAAGCGCGATGGCCGCCCACGGGCTCTCGGCATCGGACTTCGCAGCCTGCGGGATCACCAACCAGCGGGAGACGACGGTGATCTGGAACCGTCGGACCGGCCTTCCGTACCACAACGCGATCGTCTGGCAGGACACGAGGACCGATGGCATCGCCGCCGCCCTCGAGCGCGAGGGCAAGGGGGAGGTGATCCGCCACCGGGCCGGGCTCCCGCCGGCCACCTACTTCTCGGGCGGCAAGATCCAATGGGTCCTCGACAACGTCCCCGGCGCGCGCCGGGACGCCGAGGCGGGCGATGCGCTCTTCGGCAACACCGACAGCTGGCTGGCCTGGAACCTGACCGGCGGGTTGGACGGCGGCCGGCACGTCACCGACGTCACCAACGCCAGCAGGACGATGCTCATGGACCTGGAGAGCCTCGACTGGGACGACGAGCTGCTGTCGTTCTTCGGCATCCCGCGCCGGATGCTGCCGGAGATCCACTCCTCCTCGGAGCCAGACGGCTACGGCGAGGTGGCGAGCACCGGGCCGCTCGGGGGGCCGGTGCCGCTCACCGCCATCCTCGGCGACCAGCACGCGGCCACCGTCGGGCAGGTCTGCTTCGCTCCGGGCGAGGCCAAGAACACCTACGGCACCGGCAACTTCCTGCTCATGAACACCGGGAGCGAGCTGATCCGCTCCGCGCGGGGCCTGCTGTCCACCGTGGCCTACCGCTTCGGCGACGGGCCGCCCGCTTATGCCCTGGAGGGGTCGATCGCGGTGACCGGCTCCGCGGTGCAATGGTTGCGAGACCAGCTCGGGATCATCACCGATGCTGCGCAGGTCGAGGCGCTCGCCCGGCAGGTCGACGACAACGGCGGGGTCTACTTCGTCCCGGCGTTCTCCGGGCTCTTCGCTCCGTACTGGCGGTCGGACGCCCGCGGGGCGATCGTCGGGCTGTCGCGTTATGACACCGCTGCCCACCTGGCCCGAGCGACCCTCGAGGCGATCTGCTACCAGAGCCGCGACGTGGTCGAGGCAATGGCCGAGGACTCGGGGGTCCACCTCGAGGTCCTCAAGGTGGACGGCGGCGTGACCGCCAACGCCCTCTGCATGCAGGTCCAGGCCGATGTCCTGGGGGTCCCCGTGAGCCGGCCGGTGGTGGCCGAGACCACCGCCCTCGGTGCCGCCTACGCGGCTGGCCTGGCGGTCGGCTTCTGGGGATCGACCGACGAGCTACGCCGCAACTGGCACGAGGGGGCCCGCTTCGAGCCGGCCTGGACTGCGGAGCGGCGCGACGCCGGCTACGCCGGCTGGAAGAAGGCGGTGGCGCGGACCCTCGACTGGGTCGACGTCGAGGGCTGAGCGGCTGGGCGCCGCGGCCCCGGCGCGTCGCGGGTTGGGCGCCGGCCGGCCAGGGCGCGTCGAGGGCTGGGCGCCGGCCGGCCAGGCGGTAGCGTCTCTCCGTGGTCGACAGCGCAGAAGCCAACGCCGCCATCTGGAAGTCGGAGGCCACCGTGGCCGATTGGGTGGCTACCGCCGGTTCCCGTGAGCACGGGCGCACCCGGGCGCGAGAGGTGTTGGCGGAGCTGCTCCCCTTCGCCGACGACGAGGCGTTCACCTTCGTGGACCTCGGGGCGGGCACCGGGGCAGCCAGCCGGGCAGTGCTCGACTCCTACCCGCAGTCCTCGGGGATCCTCGCCGACTACTCCCCGCAGATGCGCGAAGAGGGGCGGCGGGCTCTCGCCGGCTACGCGGGCCGCTACCGCTACGTGGAGCTCGACCTCGGGACCGGCCGCTGGCCTGATGAGCTGGACGGCGGCCTGCAGGCCGTCATCTCGTCGCTGTGCGTCCACCACCTCCCCGACCTCCGCAAGGCGGCGCTGTTCGGCGAGATCCTCGGGCGGCTCGCCCCGGGCGGGTGGTTCCTCGACTACGACCCGGTGGCCGCCGAGGACCCGACGGTGGCCGAAGCCTGGCAACGGGTCCAGGACCGTCGCGACCCCCAGGCAGCCTCCGGGCGGAGCCAGCGCAGCCCGGAGGAGCAGGCCCGCTGGGAGAACCACGTGCGCCACATCAGCCCGCTCGGCCCCCAGCTGCAGTTCTTGCGGGACGCGGGGTTCGAGGCGGTCGACACCTACTGGAAGGAACTGGACCACGTGATCTTCGGGGGCAGGCGCCCGGCCTGACCCACAACCGGCCCCGCCCGCCGGCTCCCGGGGGCTTCCCGGTCAGAGACGCATCCCGGTCCCGTCCACCGCCCCCGCCCTCCGCCCCCGCCCTCCGGCCGGGCGTCCCGTTACTCTCGTCGTCGTGGTGGTCCGCTCGGAGCGGCGGGGGCTCGGGGCCCTGCTGCCGCTCGTCGCCGTAGTCGTCTTCGTCGAGACCTCCTTCTACACCGCGATCACCCCCCTTCTCCCCCACTACGTGTCCTCGCTGCACCTGACGAGGTCCGGCGCAGGCATCCTCGTTGCTGCGTACCCGATCGGCACCCTGGTATCGGCCGTGCCGAGCGGTGCGTTCGCCGGACGCGCCGGGGTGAAGAAGGCGGTGGTCGCAGGCCTGGCACTGATGAGCGCAGCCACCCTGGCCTTCGGGTTCGGGCGGACCGAGCTGGTCGCCGACACGGCCCGCTTCGCCCAGGGCGTCGGCGGCTCGCTGATCTGGGCGGGGGGTCTCGCCTGGCTTGCAGCCGCAGCGGCTCCCGGGCGCAGGGCCGCCACGCTCGGGATCGCCTTCGGCGCGGCGGTGGCCGGCGCCGTGGCCGGACCGGTCGTCGGGGTGATCGCCAGCCGCATCGGGACCCGCGGCGCCTTCGCGGCCGCGACCGTCGCCGGCGCCTGCCTGGTCCTCGCCACCCTTGCCGTGCCGGCGTGCCAGGGCGGCCACGAGTCGCCGTCGCTACGGCACGCGCTGGGCGCCCTGGGAGACCTCCGCCTCGGCGTCGGGCTGTGGCTCACCTTCCTCGCCGGTCTGGCCTTCGGGATCGTCAACGTCATCGCCCCGCTGCGCCTGGGGCACCTCGGAGCGGGCGCCGTGGTGATCGGGGTGACCTTCCTCGCCGCCGCCGCCGTCGAGACGGCTGTTGCCCCGGTCGTCGGGCGGATCGCCGACCACCGGGGGAGGAGGCGGCCCGTGACGGTCGCAGTCGCAGCCGCGATCGCCGCGACCCTGCTCATCCCCTTCGCCGCCTCGGCGTCGGTGCTCGTAGTGGTTCTCGTGGTTGCCGTGCCTTGCTACGGCTCCCTCTACGTCCCGGCCTTCGCCCTGGCGAGCGACGGCGCTGCGCGACGCCGATTGCACCAGGGCCTGGCATTCGGTCTTTCCAACTTCGCCTGGGCGGGCGGTCAGGCGATGGGCTCGGCCGGTGCCGGAGCCCTCGCCCAGGCGGCCGGCGACACGCTCCCCTTCGCGGTGCTGGCCGCTATCTTCTCCGCCACCCTGGCCCTGCTCTCACCGAGCGCCCGGCGCGTGGTCTCCAGAGCCTTCGGGGAAGCTCCGGGCTGACCCCTGGGCGCCACCCATCGGTCAGCTGGCGCTAGCGAGAGCCGAGCACGACCAAGTGCTCGGCTCTCGCGCCGACCACTGCGCCGGCGGGCAGGTTCCGGTCGAAAGTGACGAAACGACCACCGCGACTGACCGCCAGGGCCAGGAGATAGGCATCGGTGACCTGCCCCTGTCCGTGGAGACGGGTGCGGTCGAGGATGGCCCGGTCGAGCAGGCTCACAGAGCAGGGCCAGAACGCGTGGTGCTCCGTGGAGCAGGCACGCTCGAGGAGGTCCATGGCAGTCGCCGGGGAGACCGGGTTCGGGTACCGAGGCTGGCTCAGGACCCTGACGAAACCGTTCTGGGTGATGGCACACGATGCCCAGCCATCGGCGATCTCGGCGTCGAGCCAGGCGCGCGCCCTCGAGTGGTCGATGTGGTCCATGTCGAGCAGCGCCAGCAGGACATTCACGTCCAGCAGCGCCCTCGTCACTCCGCCTCGTCCTCGCGGAGCCGGTCGATGAGCCCGTTGGTGACCAGCCCCCCACGGTGCGGGAGCGGGTCGAACCCATGGCGGTCCGCTCCTGTCCGCTGAGCCCCGCCACCAAGAGACCCAACAAGGCCCTCGCGCGCCAGGTCGGACAGCACCTTGCCGGCCGACCGACGCTCCCGGCGAGCGCGCTCCTTCACCGCCAACAGCACGTCTTCGTCCAGATCGACAGTGGTGCGCACTCATCAGATGCTAACGCACCCCGATCGGAGCACCAGAGATGACGGCTCCCTCCAGGGAGTGGGGGGGTATCAACCTGAGGCCACGAAGATGCAGAAGGGGTGCCCCGCTGGGTCGGCATACACCCGCAGCGGCTCCTCCGGGTCGTCGGAGCGGTCGAGGAGGAGCGTGGCGCCGAGAGCGAGGGTCCGAGCGTGCCAAACCTCGAGCTCCGAGACCGAAGGCACGGTCAGGTCCAGGTGCAGCTGCTGGGCCACCGGCCCCTCGGGCCAGGTGGGCAGGGGGAGGACTTCGACCTGCTGGAAGGCCACGCCCGGGCCGCCGGAAGGGTGGCGGAGGACCAGCCAGTCGACACCGCGGACGTCTGGGCCACCCTCGGGCGGAGGCTCGTCGCCAGGCCGGTACTCGTATCCGAGAAGCTCGCGGTAGAACTCGGCGAGGGCCCTGGCGTCGGTGGTGTCCACAACGACCTGGCGCAGGACCGGATAGGACCTCACTCCCTCCGAGAGTACCCGGGCAAGAGGTGTCCCAGCTGCAGGAACCCGGTGCTGGCGGCAACCGGACGGGCAGACAGCGTCGGTGGGCCGCTCGGCCCCCAGCACCCCTCAGCGCAACGGGGGAAAGCTCCCGGCCCGGGGCAGCGCGGCGGGCAGCGGGTGGCCGACCGCCTCCTCCAGCCAGCGGGACGCCTCGATCAGGGCGCCGAGGTCGAGGCCGTGGGCCACGCCGGTGCGTCCGAGGGCGTAGACCAGGTCCTCGGTCGGGAGGTTGCCGGTCGCAGCCGGGGCGAACGGGCACCCGCCGAGACCACCCAGGCTCGAGTCGAGAGCCCCCACCCCGAGCTCGACTGCGGCGAGGGCGTTGGCGATCGCGGTGTTGCGGGTGTCGTGGAAGTGCGCCCGCAGCGGCATTCCGGGCCCGGCGACCTGCCTCACGACACCGATCCTGCCCGCCACCTCGGCGGGCACGGCCACACCGATGGTGTCGGCGATCGCGATCTCGTCGGGCCCCGCCGCCACCACGCCGGCGACGACCTCGCCCAGCCTGTCGAGCGGCACCTCGCCCTCGAAGGGGCAGCCGAAGGCCGCTGCGACCGTCACCGAGCACCGCATTCCTGCGTCGTGCGCCGCGCCGACCAGCTCGGGCAGGCGAGCGAGGGTCTCGGAGGTGGGCACGCCCTGGTTGCGGCGGTTGAAGGTGTCGGTGGTGACCACCACTGCGTTGACCTCGTCGACCCCGGCCGCGCCGGCCCGAGCCACTCCCCGCGCGTTCACGACCAGGCCGACGAGCGACAAGCCGTCGAGGCCGGACGCCCGGACAGCAGCGACCACCGCTTCGGCGTCGGCCATCTTCGGCACCGCCTTGGGCGACACGAAGCTCGTGACCTCGATCCGGCGCACGCCGGCCGCCGCCAGCCGGGCCACCAGCTCGACCTTGGCGGCGGTGGGCAGGTCGGCCGGGTCGTTCTGCAAGCCGTCGCGCGGCGCCACCTCGACGATCTCCACCGATCTCACGGTCGAGCCCCGAGGAGGGCGAGGGCACCGAGGGCCTCTTCGAGGGCGACGACGTCGGCGTACTTGGCATCGAGGTCGAACAGGTTGGCGTCGTGCACCCGTGGGTCGCGGTCGGCCACTGCGTCCGCGACGACGATCGGCCGGAAGCCGTGCTGGAGGGCGTCGGTAGCGCTGGCCCGCACGCAGCCGCTGGTGGAGAAGCCGGCCACTACCACCGTGTCGACCCCGCCGGCGGTGAGCGTCGGGGCGAGGTCGGTGCCCGAGAAGGCACTGGCGAAGTGCTTGGTGAGCACCACCTCGCCCCCCTCCGGGCCGAGCTCCTCGGGCCATCCGGCCAAGGAGCTGCCCTCCTCGAAGACGGCGAGCGCCGGCACCTTCGCCCGGAACAGGGTGGCCTCGGCTCCACCGGCCCGGTAGGAGACGTTGGTCCACAGCACCGGGCAGTCGGCGGAGCGGGCGGCGCCGAGCAGCGACGCCATCGCCCCGAGCGCCCCTGCGGCCCGCTCCAAGTAGAGCGGAGACCCCGGCTCGCTGTAGGCACGCACGGCGTCCACGACGAGCAGTGCCGGGGCCCGGCCCCACCCGAGCCGGGCGGCAAAGCCCGCCCGGGCGTAGTCGTCTGCCAACCCGCCGCCCGCACCGAGCCGAGCACCGGGCCCGGCACCGGAACCGGCACCGGCACCGGCACCGGAACCGGCACCGGCACCGGCAGTGCCTGCCGGCAGGTCGCTCACGAGCCCCCGGGGCCCTTGCTGCCACCAGCCGGGCCAGCTGAGCCAGCTGAGCCAGCCGGGCCAATGGCGGAGCCGACCGTCGAGCCGCCAGGAGCGGGCCCGCCGGCGACCGACGGGGCGAACTGCGGCGGCACGGGCGCAGGGAGCCCGGTCTCTTCCAGGCAGCGGGCACGCAGCTCCTCCAGGCTCTCGAAGCCCCGGTCGAACAGCAGGACCTCCCC
>JAKARG010000093.1 GCA_021819345.1 Actinomycetes bacterium
TGTAGCCGATCGAGTACAGAAAGATCAGCGAGCTGACCCCGGTGACGAACAGGCAGAAGAAGACCGACAGCGGGTCGACCTGGAGCCCGAAGCCGACCTGGAGCCGGTCGACCGGCACCCAGGAGAAGATCGGCAGGCGGGCGACCTGGTCGCCGGCGGGACGGCCGAGCAGGGTCACCCACAGCCACAGCGACGCTCCGAAGGAGGCGAACCCGAGGACGACGACGATCCACCCGGCGAGCGGCTCGACGAGCCGGCGGTGGCCGACGAGCAGCAGCAACGCTCCGAGGAGGGGCGCGGCGAGGATCACGTAGGCGGCGTTCACTGGGTCGGTCCCCTAGCCCTTCAGGATGTGGGCGTCGTCGGCGGTGGCGTCGGTCCTGCGGCGGAAGATGGCGACGATGATCCCGAGGCCGACGACCACCTCGGCGGCGGCGACCACGAGCACGAAGAACACCGCGGCCTGGCCCCCGAGGTCGTCCAGGGTACGGGAGAAGGTGACGAAGGTCAGGTCGACGGCGTTCAGCATCAGCTCCACGCACATGAACATGACGAGCACGTTGCGGCGCACGAGCAGGCCGGTCCCGCCGAGCACGAACAGGATCAGCGCCAGGATCAGGTACCAGTCGGGCGGGACCCTCACGGCTTCTCCTCCGGGTCGGCGGCCACGGGACCACCGGCGCCCACCGGCGCCGGTGGGCGGTCACCGGCGGCGTCGCCGGGCGGCGTCGCGCCGTCGCGCAGCGCTGCCTGCTCCTCGCCCGACATCTCGGCAGCGACCCGGTGTCGTCCCCGGGCCAGCACGACGGCGGCGACGATGGAGATGACGAGCAGTGCGGAGGTCATCTCGAAGGGGAGCAGGAAGCGGGTGTAGATCGTCTGGCCGAGGCGGCCGACGTCGTCTGCGGGGCCGTTGCCGCTGTAGAGCGGCCCCGACAGCGAGTGGGCCCCCGTGCTCCAGGTCCCGAAGCCCGCGAGCACGAGGACGAGGATCAGCACCGCCAGTCCGAGGGCGAAGGCAAGGGGCCGTTGCGCGGGGTGGGGCTCCTTGGCCACCCGGTCCTTGCGGTCGACGCCGAGGAACATGATGACGAAGAGGAACAGGATCACGATCGCGCCGGCGTAGACGATGACCTGCACCGCAGCGAGGAAGTCGGCCGACTCGTCGACGAACTCGAGGGCCACGCCGAAGAGGGTGATGACGAGGAACAGGGCGCAGTGCACCGGGTTGCGCAGGAGGATGACCCCGAGAGCCCCGGCGAGGATCATCCCGGCCCCGACCAGGTAGACCGCCCAGTCAGCCCCGACCGCCAGGTGCTCAGCATGGGGATTGTGGGCGCCGTTGTAGGCGAGCAGCCCGAGCGTCCCCACCAGCCGGGAGACCCCGGCGCCGACGCCGCTCAACCCTGTCCCTTGCGCGACGGGCGGGTGGCAGGGACGCCGATCCCGCGCAGGGCGTTGGCGGCGATCTCCCGCAGGGACAGGTCGGTGTCGGCCGGCACGTCGGGCGACTCGGGGTCGGACTGGCCGGGGGCGGGCGGGCGCACCCCGTAGCCGAGCTCGCCGGACCACAGGGCCTTGCCCTCCATCGCCGCCACCCCGGCCGGCGCGGTCGCCCGGACCCACGCCGAGGTGTGCAGCTCGTCCCCCGGCTTCCAGTCCTCCCAGGGAAGCTGACGGGGGTTGCCGTCGTCGTCGACGAGCAACTCCGCCTTGGTGTAGATCGCGTCGTTGCGATCGGTGAAGCTGAGCTCGAACAGCTTGGACTCGGTGATCGCCTCGGTGGGGCAAGCCTCCACGCACATGTCGCAGTGGATGCAGCGCAGGAAATTGATCTCGTAGACGAAGCCGTAGCGCTCCCCGGGCGAGACCGGCGACTCGGGCGGGTTGTCCGCTCCGCGCACGTAGATGCAGCGGGCGGGGCACACGCCGGCGCACAGCTCGCAGCCGATGCACTTCTCCATGCCGTCCTCGTAGCGGTTGAGGACGTGGCGGCCGTGGCGTCGCTCCGGCTTCGGGGCGCGCTCCTCGGGGTACTGGGCGGTCACCTTCGGCTTGAGTGGCAGCTTGCCGGTGACCCCGAAGCCCTTGAAGAAGTTGAGGAACCCGTCGACGCTGCTCATGTCCGTCCCATCCCGGTGGCCGGGGCCCCCGTCAGGGCCTCCTCGGTGCGGGCGTCGAGCTCGGCCGCCCCGGAGCCGACGTCCACCGCTCGCAGCAGCACCGCGAAGGCCACGAGGCTGCCCCCGATCGCCGCCACCCCCCAGGTCCAGTGGACCCGGAAGCCGGCGACGACGAGCAGCATGGCCAGGGCGAGGGGGATCATCCGCTTCCAGCCGAGCTCCATCAGCTGGTCGTAGCGGACCCGGGGCAGGGTCGCCCGGATCCAGACGAACACGTAAAGCGCGATCAGGGTCTTCAGGGCGAACCAGAGCAGCCCGAGCCACGGGTCGGCGGCGACGCCCGGGCCGTCGGGGCCGCCGAACCAGAGGGTCACGATGATCGCGGCGTTGGTGACCAGGTTCATGTACTCCGCGAGGTAGAAGAAGGCGAAGCCGATCGAGCTGTACTCGAGGTTGAACCCGCCGGAGATCTCCTCCTCGGCCTCGACGAGGTCGAAGGGCGCACGGGTCATCTCGGCGGTGATGGCCACGAAGAACAGGGCGAAGGGGATCACCCCGGTGCGGATCACGTTCCAGTGGTAGAGCGTCGGTCCGTGCTGGGAGAGCCAGATGGCACTCGTGTGCAGCGACCCGGTGACGAGCACGACCGTGGCAACGGTGAGGCCGATCACCGCCTCGTAGGAGACCATCTGGGCGCTCGCCCGGACCGAGCCGAGCAGCGGGTACTTCGATCCCGAGGACCACCCGGCGAGCATCACCCCGTAGACCCCGATCCCCGAGGTCATGAGCAGGAGCAGGATGCCCCATGCCGGGTCGGCGAGCTGCAGGCGGGTGGCGTGGCCGAAGATGTGGACGGTGCCACCGAGCGGCACGATCGAGAACGCCACGAACGCCGGCACCACGGCCAGGTAGGGGGCGGCCTTGTAGACCCACTTGTCCGCTCTGGCGGGCACGAAGGCTTCCTTGAAGAACAGCTTGGTCCCGTCGGCGAGCGACTGCAGCCAACCCCCCGGACCGGCCCGGTTGGGCCCGTAGCGCACGCCGAGCCAGGCCACCGCCTTGCGCTCGTACATGACCATGAACAGCACCGAGAGCATGACCAGGGCGAAGACGACCACGACCTTCACGAGCAGGATCGCCCAGACCCCGATGGTGATCCCCCGGGCGAAGAGCGGGTCGCCGACGTAGGCGAGCATCACTCGTCTCCTCCGGGCTCGGCTCCTCCGACGGCGGGCGCCGGCGCGGCGGCGAGGGTCACGGTGACGACCTCCGCGCTCGCGGCGATCAGGTCGGACGCCGACCCTCCGGGAGCGCAGAACGGGACCGAGACCACCCCGGGCGGGATGCCCGGGTCGGCGACCACCGGGGCCACGAGGCGGCCGCTCCGGCTGGAGAGGGTGACCACCGCGCCCTCCGCCAGTCCCCGGGCGGCCAGCTCCGTCGGGTGCAGCGCAGCACGCACCGGCCGGGCGAGGCCGGCGAGATGGGCAGAACGCGACACCGAGGAGCCAGCATCCCACAGCGTCCTGCGGCTGACGAGGGACAGCTCGGCCTCTCCGCCGGCATGACCCTGGCCGCCCACTGCCTGCAGTCCGGCATCCGGGGCGGAGACATCCGGCCCGGCTGCGGCGGCGGCAGGAACGCCCTGGAGCATGGGCGGTGCCACGGTGAGGACCTGGTCGCTGTCGTCCGAGGAGCCGGTCGAGACCCGGTCGCCGCCCTCGCCCACCGACGCGGTCCCGAGGTCGTCGTCTCCGACCACGGCCCGAGTGCCCGGCTGATCGACGGGCGGGTCAGCCAGTGCGCCGGGGGGGACCGTGTGCAGCTCCGCCGAGGCGATCCCGGGGTCGGCCATCGGGTCGATCGGCCGGGCCGGACGGTCGGTCGGCTCACCCCCCGGCACCGGCACGACGATGCCGTCGCGCCCGCGCGGCCCGAAGAGCACGTCGTGGCCGGCGCCGGAGTAGAGCGTCGACAGGGTGACCATCTCGTCCCAGATCTCCTCGAGCGAGGAGAAGCCGAGGTCTCCGCCGAGGCGGAGGGCCAGCTCCGCGGCCACCATCCAGTCCGGCCAGGCGACGCCCGGAGCGGTCACGAGCGACCCGAGACGGCTGAGACGACCCTCCAGGTTGGTGAAGGTCCCGCGCCGCTCTGCGTAGGTGGCCGCCGGCAACACCACGTCGGCCTTGCGGGAGGAGGCGGTGAGGAAGGTGTCCACCGCCACCACGAAGCGCGCCCCGTCGAGCCCCTGGACCGCCGCGCGGGCGTCGGGGAAATCCGACTCCGGGTCCGCCCCGAGCAGGACCAGGGCGCCGATCCGCCCCCTGGCAGAGGCAGAGAGGATCCCGGCGGTGTCGAGCCCTCGGGCGGCGGGCAACTCCACCCCCCAGCGCTGCGAGAACCACTCCCGCCCCTCGGCGAGACCCACCCGGCCGGGCAGCACGCCAGGAGCGAGACCGGCATCGAGCGCGCCGTGGACGTTGGATCGGCGCAGCCCAGAGAGCCACGAGACACCCGGGACCCCTGCGAGGCTGGCGACTGCAGCCAGGAGGTCGGCAGCGGAGCCGGCGAGCGAGGCCCGCCCGAGGAGGACCACGACCGAGGGGCTCCCCCGATGCGCCTGCCCGGTGCCCGGAGGCACCTGGGCCCGGGCCCGGGCCAGGTGGGCTCGGGCCTCGGCGATCTCGTGCGCCGGCACCCCGGCCACCTCGCCGTCGGGGTCGCTCGGCGATACGAGCGCCCGGGCCAGAGCGGCGAGCCCGCCCGGGCGGTGCCGGAGGTGCAGGGCGGCGTAGCGGGAGAGCCCGGTGTCGGTGGGGGAGGCCTCGACGATCTGCAGTCCCCGCTCCCGCACCGCCTCACGCAGGCGGAGGTAGAGGACCGGCAGCTCCTCCTTCGGGTCGGTCCCGAGGCTGAGCAGCAGGGGAGCCCCGGCCGCCTGGTCGATCGTCGCCCTGGGCAGGCCGAGGAGCACCTCGGCGGGCAGGCCGTCGCCGAGCT
This sequence comes from Actinomycetes bacterium, assembly GCA_021819345.1. Lineage (GTDB taxonomy): Bacteria > Actinomycetota > Acidimicrobiia > Acidimicrobiales > Palsa-688 > JAKAQB01. The sequence continues at coordinate 5,124 of JAKARG010000093.1, forward strand.
GGGCGTCGAGGTTGTCGGTGCCGATCACCGCCCGGCCGAGCTTCCCCCAGGCGTACGCGTCCTCGTTGGGCAGGCGGCTACCGCCGATCAGCGCCACCGAAGTGCCCCCGCCGGAGCGCACGGCCCGCCCGATGCCCTCGGCGGCAGCGTCCAGCGCCTCCGCCCAGGAGACCTCGACCAGCTCGGTACCGCGCCTCACGAGCGGGGCGGCGAGCCGGGCCGGCGAGCCGACCGCCTGGAAGTCGAAGCGACCCTTGTCGCACAGCCATCCCCAGTTGACCGGGTCGGAGTCGATCCCGAGCTTTCGGACCAGCTCGTCGGTGCTCGACTGGACCGCCACCCGGCAGCCGACGCTGCAGGAGGTGCAGGTGCTCTCGACCTGGTCGAGGTCCCAGGGCCGGGCCCGGAACCGGTACGGCGTGGCGGTCAGCGCCCCGACGGGGCAGATCTGGACGATGTTGCCGCTGAAGTACGAGCTGAAGGGATGGCTGTCGGCGAAGGTGATCACCTCGGTGCGGTCACCGCGCTCGCCGAAGTCGATCAAGGGGTCCCCGGCCACCTCGTCGGCGAAGCGCACGCAACGCCCGCATTGGATGCAGCGCTCCCGGTCGAGCTCGACCAACCCGGAGATCGGCGTCGGCTTGTCCCAGTGGCGCTTCTCCTCCACGAAGCGGCTCTCCCCCGGCCCGTACGCGAGGGTCTGGTCCTGGAGCGGGCACTCCCCGCCCTTGTCGCAGACCGGGCAGTCGAGCGGGTGGTTCACGAGGAGGAGCTCGAGCACGCCGTCCTGCGCCTTCTTGGCCTTCGGGCTCGAGGTCGAGACCTTCATCCCCTCCCCGACCGGGTTGTAGCAGGCCGGCACCAGCGTCGAACCCCGGGGCCCCTCCACCTCCACCAGGCACATCCGGCACATCCCGACCGGCTTCATCCGGGGGTGGTAGCAGAAGCGGGGGACGTAGACCCCCGCCGCCTCGGCCGCCTCGATCAACAGCTGCCCCTTCGGCGCGACGACCGGCTTCCCGTCGATCTCCAGGCTCACGGTTGCGCCCTCGGCGGGCGGAGCGGGCGGGGGCGGCGAGCCGACCGCAGACTCGGTCGGGACCGGGCGCGCGAGCAGCCGCGGCGCCGCCGGCTCTCGGAGCTCAGGCACGGGCCATGCTCCGGGGCAGGCGGTCGGGGGGGAACGGGCAGCGTCCCTCCCGGATGTGCTCGTAGAGCTCGTCTCTGAACATCTTGATGGCCGAGGCCGGCGCCGGCGGGATCGAGGGCCCGAGGACGCAGATGGTGGTCTGCGCCGGCGGCCAGGTCACCCCCGGGGAGATGTTGTCGCAGACGTCGAGCAGCAAGTCGAGGTCGCTCTCGCGGCCCTGGCCGTCCTCGATCCGCCGGAGGATCTTCTCCACCCAGCCGCCACCCTCCCGACAGGGGGTGCACTGGCCGCAGGACTCCCGGTGGAAGAAGCGCACGATCCTCCACGCGGCTCGCACCGAGCAGGTGGTGTCGTCCATCACCGTCACCGCCCCCGAGCCGGCCATGGTCCCGACCTCGGCGATCTTCTCGTTGGCGAGCAGCACGTCGAGGTGCTCGGGCCCGAGCCACGGGGAGCTCACGCCACCGGGGATGAACGCCTTCAGGTCCCGGTCGCCGGCAATGCCGCCGCCGAGGCGGGGGTCGAAGATCAGGTCCCGGAAGCTCGCCTTGGCGAACTCGATCTCGTAGTTGCCCGGGCGTCGGACGTGGCCGGCGAGGGCGAGGATCTTGGTCCCCTTGCTACGCCCCTCGCCGAGCGCGGCAAAGGCGTCGCCGCCCTCACGGACCACCCAGGGCAGGTTGGACACCGTCTCGACGTTGTTGACGATCGTCGGGGCGCCGTAGAGCCCGACCGCTGCAGGGAAGAACGGGGGCTTGATGCGCGGGTAGCCCCGCTTGCCCTCGAGGCTCTCCAGGAGGGCGGTCTCCTCCCCGCAGATGTAGGCCCCGGCGCCGGGGTGGACGACCACGTCCACCGACCAGTCGCTGCCGAGGATCGAGCGGCCGACCGCACCGTAGGCGTAGGCCTCGTTGAGGGCCACCTGCAGGCGCTCCAGCCCGAGGGCGAGCTCGCCCCGGATGTAGAGGAACACCTGGTCGGCCCGGACCGCGTAGGCGCAGATCAGCGCGCCCTCGATCAGCTGGTGCGGGTCGGACTCGATGAGCATGTGGTCCTTGAAGGTGGCGGGCTCGCTCTCGTCGCCGTTGATCACCAGGTAGACCGGGGTGGCCTCGGCGAGCATCCCCCACTTGCGGCCCGCCTCGAAGCCCGCCCCGCCGCGCCCGAGGAGGTTGGCGACGTTCACCGCCTCGTGGACCTCTTCGGGGGTCATGGAGAGCGCCTTGCGGAGACCGTCGTAGCCGCCGTCCTCCAAGTAGGACGCGAGGGTCCACGAGCGCGGGCGACCGAGCCGGGCAGTGACGATCCGAGGGGCATCGGTGATGGTCACCGGCGACCGCCCCCGTCGGCGCGGCCGAGCGCGGCGACCGCTTGGGTGGTGGCCGCGGTGTCGAGCTCGACCCCGTCGGCCACGCCGTCGGCCGGCGCCCCGGGCCGCGCGGCCTCGGGGGGAACCGCCGGCCCGGACCCGTTGCGAGCATGCCACTCGGCTCGGGGCCCGCCGGCCCCGTGGACGCTCGAGCCGGCTGCCGGGACCCCGACGGTGCGGCGCACCCGGCAGAGCGTTCCGTGAGGGGGGACCTCGGCGTCCAGGGCGCCCGAGGCGAGCCGGGAGACGAGGTCGTCGAAGCGGGCACGGTCGAGGTCCCCGAAGAAGCGCCAGTTCACCGTGGCGCACGGGGCGTTGCCGCAGAGGGCGAGGCACTCGGCGTCCTCCAGGGTGAACATCCCGTCGGCGGTGGTGCCCCCCGGGGCGATCCCGAGGCGCTGTTGGGCGTGCTCGAGCAGCTCGTAGGCGCCCTGGAGCAGGCAGGCGATGTTGGTGCACACCGCGATCAGGTAGCGCCCCACCGGCTCGGTGTGGAACATGTCGTAGAAGCTGGCCGTGCCGCGGACCTCGGCGGCCTCGAGGCCGACCAGCTCACCCAGGTGCTCCATTCCCTCGGGGGTGAGGTAGCCGTCCTGGCCCTGCAAGAGGTGGAGCAGGGGGATGAGCGCCGAGCGGGGGTGGGGGTACAAGGCGATGAGGTCGCGCGCCCGCTGCTCGTTGTCCGGGTTCAGCCGCGCCACGTCCGGACATCCTTGCCGAGGCGGGCGGGCGCAGTCCAAACGGGGAACGTCGGGACCGGCATCGGGGGCGTGGAGGTGCTCACGGCTATCGGTCCACGTCCCCGAGCACCGGGTCGATGGTCGAGACGATGGCGATTGCGTCGGCAATGAGGGCGCCGCGCGCCATGCGGGGCAGCCCCTGCAGGTTGGCGAAGCTCGCCGCGCGCATGTGCATCCGGTACGGCCGGGAGGTCCCGTCGGAGACGATGTAGCAGCCACCCTCGCCCCGTGGGGTCTCCACGGGAACGTAGGCCTCCCCGGGAGGCACCCGGAAGCCCTCGGTGTAGAGCTTGAAGTGGTGGATCAGCGCCTCCATCGACTCGTCGATGCGGTTGCGCGGAGGAGGGGTCACCTTCTTGTCCTGGACCCGGTAGTCACCCCCGGGCATCGCCTGGCAGACCTGGCGGCAGATCCGGATCGACTCGCGGATCTCGTTGAAGCGGATCGCGTAGCGGTCCCAGCAGTCACCGACCTCGCCGACGATCACGTCGAAGTCGACCTGGTCGTAGGCCAGGTAGGGCTCGTCGCGGCGCAGGTCGCGGGGCACTCCCGTCGAGCGCAGCAGGGGTCCGGTCAGCCCGAGGCTGATCGCCTCCTCCGCGGTGAGGGGCCCGACGCCCTGCAGGCGGCGCTGGAGGATCGGCTGGCCGGTGAGCAGCCGGTCGTACTCGTCCATCCGCCGGTCCATCATGTCGCAGATGGCGATCACGTCGTCACGCCACCCGTCGGGCAGGTCCGCTGCCACCCCGCCGGGGCGGATGTAGTTGTGGTTCATGCGCAGCCCGGTGACCTTCTCGAAGAACTGGAGGAGCACCTCCCGCTCCCGCCAGCCGTAGACGAGCATGTTGATCGCGCCGATGTCCGCTCCGTTGGTCGCCAACCAGAGCACATGGGAGCTGACCCGGTTGAGCTCGCTCATCAGCATGCGGATCCAAGTCGCCCGCGGCGGGAGCTCGAGGCCGAGCAGGCGCTCGACGGTCAGGCTGAAGGTGAGCTCGTTGAAGAACGGCGAGAGGTAGTCCATCCGGGTGACGTTGGTCGAGCCCTGGTGGTACATCAGCTCCTCGGCGGTCTTCTCCATCCCGGTGTGGAGGTAGCCGATCACCGGCTTGGAGCGCAGGACCGTCTCGCCCTCCAGCTCGACCATGATCCGCAGCACCCCGTGGGTCGAGGGATGGGACGGCCCGAGGTTGAGGATCATCGTCTCGTCGCTCGGCACGTCGACGTCGATGTCGGAGGGGTCGAGCCCGATCCCCTCGGGGAGCCGGAGCACCCCGCCCAGCTCCCTCTCCAGCTCGGGCCGCGACTGGCGCCCGCGAGCATCGAGCTCCTGGGCACCCTCGCAAGGCTC
>JAKARG010000094.1 GCA_021819345.1 Actinomycetes bacterium
GATCTGAGCAGCCCGGAACGCCACCCCCGAACGCTCCCCCATCGCCCACGGCTGGGCGGTCAACCCCACCAGCCGCAACGCGCTGCCCTGGGTGACGCCCTTAGGCTCGCCGGCCACCTTCACCGCGATCACCTCGGCGCCACCCTCGGACAGGGCGACCACCTGCACAGCGAAGATCGGCTGACCCGACTCGTCCACCTTGGCAGCCTTCGTGTCATAGTCCAGCGCCGCCTCCGGCGGCCCGGCCGCCAGGAACGTGATCCCAGCAGTGTCGATCGGCAACCTCATCCCGACTCCTCCTTCGATGCTGACCGCCCGACTTGAGCGGCCAGAAGTGACGGTAAGGAGGGGAGGCGCGGGCGTCGACAGGGGGACTGCGACTCGCAGCCGGGTTGCGGCTAACTGTGGGTGGCGTGGCGGCGGAGGGCCCGCAGACCGGGGGAGGGCCACCCGGAAGCCAGGTGCTCGAGGTCCCCGAGCAGTTCCCGCACCAGCCGGGAGTCGGTCACCTCGGCCGGTGCGATCGTCTCCGCTTCGGTGAGCGCAGCGATGGCGGCGGCCACCGCCCGGCGTTGCGTGTGCGCTCGGGCTACGTCGATCAGGAAACGGGCCTGGCGCTCTCGGGACAGGCCGGAGGCGTCGATAGTGGCGGCCAGTTCCAGGGCTTCGGCGGCGTTGCCCAGCTCGACGGCCACCGCCACTTGATGCAACGCCACGTTGGTCGGCCCGAACTCGGTGCCCACCAGGTTGCGGTCGCCGCCGACATGCCGAGCGAGACGCACGGCCGCCTCGAGGTGCCGGCGGGCCTCGGCGGCATTGCCCTGCCGGGCTTCCAGTACCGCCAGGAGCAGCGCGCACGCACCGGTCAGCGACACCAGCCCAGGATCGGCTGCCGGGCTGAGCCCGCCGGCGGCGTCGACGGCCTGGCGCAGCACGTGCAGGGCCAGGCCGTTCTCCGACGATCCGACGAAGGTGTGCGCTATGCGGAGCTGGCCCGCCATCACCAACGACGCGTCCCCGCAGCGCTCCCCAGCGGAGATGGCCCGGTCCGCGGCGATCCAGCCCGCGCCCACGTCACCCACCTTGACCAGCATCGCCGCCGCCACCTGGTAGGCGTCGGCCAACAGCCCGAGGGCGCGCGTCTGCTGCGGGCCGGTGGTCTCCCGGCTCTCCACCTCCAACGCCGGGATCAGCCCGGCCAGGAGCGGGCCGAGCTGGTCGAAGGCCGACGCGTGCACCAGCTCCCACGCCCGCCGTACCTGGCCTTCCGGGTCCTCCACGCTGCGGCCCCGGGCACGATCGGCGCGGGCAAGACCGAGCGCCGAGCGCGGCGCCGGGTGGCCTGCCAGCGTGAGGCGCAGCGTCTCGACGTAGGGCCGCTGTCGCTCGGCGTCGCCGGCCTCCTCCCCGAGCGCCAACTCGACGAGCTCCCGGGACGGCACACCGAGCGCGGCCGCCAGGCGTTGGAGCATGCCCACGTCCCTGACGACGATCTCGCCCCGTTCCACCTGCGACACCCAGCTCACCGAGCGCTTGAGCACCCGAGCCAGGCCCCGCTGATCCAAACCTGCCGCTCGCCTCAACTGCTTGACCTTCGCCCCGAAGGCCAAGCCCTGGCGGTCAACCACCAGGGCCGCTCCTCGTTACCGCTGGGCCAGGGGACACCCGCCATACCAGTGGCTCGCTCCGCAAGTGACCCCCACGCTCGGCCAGGAACCGGCGCACGTGCGGCGAGTCCTCATGGGCCTGGAAGGCGGCGGCGTCCCGGTACAACTCGTAGAAGACCCGGACGGACGGAGCGTCCGGCACCCGGTGCGTCACGTACGCCAGCGTGCCCGGCTCCTCGGAACGGATCAACTCCACCGTCTCCGCCACCAGGGCGTCGAACGACTCCTCATGGCCGTCCCGCAGGTCGAACCGCACGACCAGCCCGAACGCGTCTCCCGCCTGCTCCGTCACGCAACGACGCTACCGCCCAGAGTCCGACTGCGATTGACCTCGACGGGTAGCGCTGGGACCCACATCTACACGTCTGTCCTGACGCGGAAGCCGTCTGTCCGAACAACGGTCCCTACTTGAGAGCCCGCTCCGGCCCAGGCGGGAGCGCCGGCCACCGGCTGCGCCGGGACCGGCTCGCCCTCCGGGCGCCCGCCTGAACCTCCGGCGCCACGGGGCCTGCGCGAAGTGCTGCCGACCGGGGCTCGCCCCCAGAGCGACGATCGGTGAGAACCTCCCTTACGGGATCAAGACCGCGACCTAAAGATGCTCAGACACCACTAGCAGCTATGAAGACCATCATGTACGCCTGAACCCCTGCAGAATACCTGGAGAGAGTCGCGGAACTTTTTTGAGCCGGGGGCCGTCCAACAAAGTATGAATCGAATCACCGACGGGACGCGAACACATCGCAACCCGCGACACCTGGCTGGAGCACTGCCGGGACTTGCACCAGTCGCGGCTGCCTTGACCCGCTCCTCCAGCAGAGGCGAGCCTGCCCAGTCCACCCGTGTGAACCACCCTACGCGAGGACCTTGACACTCAAGGTGCTGACGTCGATACTTCGTCTGAGAGGTGCCGGCGAGCATTTGACGGCCGGGTTGGCTTCGAGTCTTGGAGGAGCGCGATGCACGCATCAAATGCATTGAGATATCGTACTCTCGTATTGACAACTGCCTTCATAATGTTCATATTCTTTGGCACGGGCACGGCCTGGGCCTCGGGGGGTGGAGACGGCTGCAATCCGGGCCGCGCCAATAATTACCTCACTTATTACTTTTCGGGCGAATACGGAAGTGCGCCGGGCACGTACGGCGGAATCCAGGGTTTCATCGACAACTACTCTCCTTTCGTTTACGGCGTGTCAGGAGATTTCTCAACCCAATGGGTGATGCTTACGACAACATCAGGGAGCCAATGGGCTCAGGTCGGATGGTATGAGGCACCTCAGAATGCCAGGTATACGCTCGTGCAATTCAACGATCCCGGCCACACTTTTTGGACGAACCTCGATTCACCCTATCCCATCAATGATGCTATCAAGTACAAGGTCACCTACGACCCAGGCTGCACGGGTGGCGAGTGTTTCCGTTTCTACGCCGGCGGAACGCAATTGACTTCCTCAGGGTACAACTGGTCGCCGACAGCGCAGCAAGACTTCTCCGAGATACACACTCGAGCGTCACAGATGCCCGGCGGTTACAACAACGTGTCAGAGTCCGCCGGCATAGAGAAATATTATCCAGCCGGTGGCTCTGGTTCCTGGTCAAGTATCGCCGGTACCACTGAAACGGAAGGGGCTGGGTCAGTTCCAGGTCCCTCGTGGGACCAGGTAACGCCCGCAAACGGAACGTCTGGCGTGAGCGCCTATGGCTCTTACGATACTGCCTGTGCCCAGTGAATTGGAGGCTGAAATGACTCTACAACAGTCAAAGTCGCGGCGCTTGTTGAGCATGGTTCTGGCCATTCCCCTTGTTGTTGGGTTAAGCGCCTGCGGAGCGACGGGCAGGACTGCCGTCTCGTCCGAGGCTTCCGGAAGCGGGACGTCGGGTAATACCGGCGGTACCACTACCACGTCTACCACGTCAGGCACGTCGACTCTCTCAGCTCTGCCTTCTTCCCTGGTCAACGCCCTCAACAGCACTGACGTCTCGGTCACGAACGTCCAGCAACAATCGACAGCCGTTCCGCTGTCGACAGCTGTCTCCGTTGTGCTGTCAAAAGCGGGTGCCAGCTCGACTGCGCACTACGCCGGACTGGTTGATCTCAAGGATACTCAAGACCCAGCCGGCACGCTGGCTTGGGCGATCGAAATCATCCCTGCCAATGGCTTCATTCCGTTTAGCGGCCCTGCTCCCACCGGGACCGGACAATCCACCTCCACCACTCAGGTCCATTCTAACTATGAAGTCGACTTCGTAAACGCTTCGACTGGCCAGTGGATGCAGGCGGTGCAGGGGTATGACTCCGCGCTCGGCCAGTAGCTCCATATAGGAGGTACGCCGTCGCGAGATTTGTCGGTAGCAAGGCGAAGTCCTGACATCCCGGTCAGGCGACGAGGATGGACGGCACGGTTGGGTTGTCGGGCTCTTCCTACTTCAGGTGGGGTGGGTGAGGCCGCCCCCGATGAGGAGCATGCGGAGCCGGTAGTTGTCCCGGTTGCGAAAGCCGCGTGCGATTCGGCGGTGGAGCTCGATGAGCCCGTTGATGGCCTCGGTCCCGCCGTTGTTGGCCCGTCCGGTGGTGAAGTAGGCCAAGAAGGCGTCCCGCCAGCGGGTGAGGGTCTTGCCGAGGCGGGCGATCTCGGGGATCGGGCAGGAGGGCAGGCCGTCGAGCAGTCCTTCGGCGATCCGGCGTCCCTCGGCGAGGTTGGTGGCGGCGTACGCGGAGCGCAGCTTCTGGGCGACCTGCCAGAGCGATGTGGACCTCGTCGTGGCGTTCGTCGGCGGCGATGGCCTTGGCGAGCCGGGCGGTCTGGCGGTCTGAGAGCCGCTCGGCGCTCGAGCGCAGGATGCTCCGGATGCCGTAGAGGGGGTCACCGGCCCGGCCCCGGTGGCCGCAGATGTCGTGTTGGACCCTGCGGCGGACCTCGTCGACCGCCTGGGTGCCCAACTTCACCACGTGAAACGCGTCGAGCACGGCGACGGCGTCGTCGAGATGGTCGTCGATGGCGTTCTTGTAACCGTGGAACGGGTCAAGCGTCGCCTCCTTGACCCCCGCCCGGAACGTCTCTCCACGCGCGTCCAGCCAGTCGCCGTACGCCTTCCCGGACCGTCCGGGCACCAAGTCGAGCAGCCGGGCCCGGGGTCTGCCGTCCGCGCCGGGGGTGAGATCGACCATCCCGGTCAACTCCTTCGGTCCCCGCCCTCCCTGGGCCGGCGGGAGGGGGGAGACGTGGTGCCAGATGTGCTCGTCAACCCCGAGACGCTCCACGCCGGCGAAGCGGGACTCGTCGCCGGCCATCGCCTCCAACAGCGGGCGGACCTGGGACCACACCGTGTTCCAGGTGGTGCCCAGCTGGCGGGACAGGCCCAAGACGCTGGCATGCTCACGGCGCAACTGGCGGACAGCCCACCACCCCGCCCTGGTCGTCAACAACGCCCGAGGCCCCGCCACGGCGGCGTCGGCCTCGCTGAACGAGCCGCTCTCGCAGTCCGGGTCCCCGCAACGCCACGTCCGCTTCCGCCACACCAGCCTGACCGGACGGCCGAAACACGGCGCGTCGATCAGGGTCACGTCGCGCCGGCCGTGGCTGTGCGCGACCACCCCGCAGACCGGGCAGCCCGCCCGCCGGGGCGGCGACTCCACCATCACGGTCAACCACTCCTCGCCCGCCTCCACGGCGATCACGTGCAGACCGTCCAGGCCGACCAGCAGGTCACACCGCTCGCAGTAGCCCGAACCGGGGCGCACGCACCCGCCTGTCGTAGGATCACACACCGTCGAGGCCTCCAGAGATCAGTTGCTTGGCGCTACCGATCCTGAGGCCTCGACCCCTCTCACACGCGGATCACCCCGCCGGAGCCCCCGCCATCACCCCCACCGCAACTCGGAAGAGCCGGTTGTCGTCGGCAGCTGCCTTGGACGGCGAACGTCGGGGAGAGGACTTGCAGGCGAGTGTGATCATGAGCATCCGTTGGACCCACTGGATTCGACCCAGCGCACGCCGACGTCGGTGCGCCGGTTCATCTCGCGCACGACAGGTGGCGGGCTCGCGTCGTCCCTTATCGCCGAAGGGCAGCCGGTCTGCCGTGGGGTCGGTGGCGTGGGTGACGCGTGTGGCGGCGCGTTGCGCCGGCGGCCGGCGGCACGGTACTCCGGCGCTGCGCCGGGCTGCGCCGGTACCCCAACAGCTCACCCAACACATGCGTGTCGCTCTGTCACCCGATGTCCCATCCGGTAGCCGGCTGTTCGGTGGAGCACCCTTGCTGACCAGCTGGAATGCCACACGGTGAGACGGCGACGGAGCCGTTGGCACGTGCCTGCCCGGCCTCGGGCATTGCTGTCCGTCCTCGACGAGAACCGCCTGGCCCTGCCGCTTCGACCCGGGCTCACCGGGGACTAACCCCGAGGCCACGCGACTCCTTGACGCCCCCCATGGCCGCCGGGCATCTCGGCATCGTGCACCGGTCCTTCGGTCCCGGCGAGCTGAGAGCACTGATTCTGTCCGCCGGATCACGACCCGAGGGTAGGGCAGCATCCGGCTGTTCTCCGACACCCCTCTCGGACCTGCCCGAGCCCGAGGCCATGGCGCGAACTGATGACCCGGGAGGAGGCCGCGGCGACCCGAGAGCCCTACCCGCGAGTCGGCCGTCTCCTGCACGTTCCAGCGGGGCGAAGGGCCCGAATCGCCGCAGGGCCCGCCGGGCCGAAGAGACGACCCGGGCCACCGTGCAGCCGGCTTCGCCGGGAACCGGCTCGCCCTCCAGGCCGGCCCGAGGTAGTCGTCAGGAAGCCGGCCCGGACCAGTCGCCGTCCAGGGCGCAGACGGGCACTACCCGTCGACCACGATCACTGGCTGACCTGGCCAGCTCAGCCTGGGATGGACCGCGTGTCGCGACACCCAACAGCCGACCCAACAAAACCGTGCCGTCTCGTCGCCCGAGGTCGCGCGGCGTAGCGGCCGTTCGGGCAGGCACCGCCGCTGACCAGCCAGAACACCACGGGGTGCGACGCAGCTGGACCCGCCGGCACGTACCTGGCCGGCCTCATAATCCCTCGGTCGTGGGTTCGATCCCCACCGGGCCCACGGTAGGTACCGACTGCCGGGGCAGTCGCCGGTCGAAGCCGGGCGGGAGCGCAATGCTCGGCAGACCGGAGCGCGCGGCGAAGGCGGGTGCTCAGCAAAGGAGGGGATCGGTCGGCTCGGGGACCGGGAGTGGCGACCGGGGAGCCTCCTCTGCGGTGGCTGTCGCAGTGGCAGCGACGTCCCAGGAGTTGTCGTAGCCAGGGATCGCGCGGCCGAAGATGCCCCGTACCTCGGCCCGGCCGGCAAGGGTCACCCGGGGGCCCGAGATCCCGATCCAGAGGCGGAGGTGGTCGAGGTGGAGGTCCCCCTGGGCGGCCAAGGACTCGCAGACGGTCTCTGCTGTCGCCGTCGGTGCGAGCACCACCTGTCCGGTGCGGTAGAACACCGCCCGGTCGATCCCGGCTCCGGCGGCGTCGCTCGTCGCCGAGGTGAGCGCGTCGGCGAGCTGGCGCTGACCGAGGAGGGCAAGCGCTCCGTCGGCAGTCATCGTGGCGAGCAGCAGCAGGATCAACATTCCGACGGGGGCGAGCACCAGCGTGCTGCCCCGGTCGCTCCGGTACCGAGCGCGACCAGCGGGCTCCGACTCGGGTCGGTCCCGCCGGGCGGCTCGCCGCGGCGCCTCCCCCGGTCTCAGTTGCACTGTGAGGTCCCGGGAAGTCCGCTGCGATAGGGGGCGATCAGCTCGGACGCCCGGGCGGCCACCTCGCCGCCGGCGCCGACCCGGCCGATCCAGGGCAGCCGCAGGCCTGGGGCCGGGTAGCGGACGGTGACTGTCACCCTCGCGCAGCGAGCCCAGCTGCTGGTGACGGTGTCGACGGTGGCCTCACTGGTCGACAGGCCCCAACCCTGGAGGGCGATGTCGGCGCCCGCCAGGGCCGCGCCGGCGGCCGAGGTCGGGTTGGCGGCGTCGACGTAGCTGGTCGCAGCGAGCCTGGCCGCTCCGGCGAGGGCGAGCTTGGTGTCTATCGTCGCCCACACCCCGGCGACGAGCATGGCCCCGGCGATGAAGATGAGAGCACCGAAGAGCAGGCCTTCGAAGCCACCGACGAAGCCGGCATCAGTCCCGCCCCGGCGCGCCGCGCTCCTTGCCAGTCTCGCCCGCGTGGTTGGGGAGCGCCCGGCTCCTGGCCTGGCCGGGGAGCGGACGTCGGCGCCGGCATCACGGGGCGCCATGGAACACCTGGGTCGGGACCGTCACGGTCCGCTCGATCCGTCTCGACAGCCCCGGCAGCGGGAGCGTGGCGCTGCTGTAGGCGATCACGCGCAGGCTGACCATCCGGTCGTCGACCTCTACCCAGTCGAAGCGGGTGTGGGCAGCTCCCCAGCTCCCGAGGTCGGCCACGGCGACCGCCTCGGCGGCAGCCTCGTCCGCCGGGTCACCACCAGCGCGGGCCACCGTGGTCGCAGCGTCGGTCGCAGCCGCAGTGACGAGGGAGGTCACGTACAGGTGGAACAGGACCTGGACGCAGAACAGCAAGAGGACGAAGAAGACCAGGAAGCCGAACACCGTCCCGAATATCGAGGTGCCACTGTCCCTGTCTTGCGGGACCCCTGGTGCGGGCAACCCGACTAGCAGCCCTGGCTGGATGGGGTGCCCCCGGGAGAGACACCAGTGACGCAGCTCACCTGGTTGTCGACGTGCTTCACCGCCGTCGACAGAGTGCCGCTGAAGGCGATCCACATCGCTACTCCGAGGAATGCCATGACGAGCACTGCTATTGCCGCGGATATGACACCTTCGCCCCGTTCATCTCGTGCTCCGAGATCGGGCCTGCGATCCGTGGTGTCGTTGGGCTCCATGTCAGCTCCTCCGGTTTGTTCGGTTGGTTCGGTTCGACGGGTGCAGTCGGGTGCAGTCGGTCAGGCGTTGGCGAAGACCCGCAGGGCCGCGAGCACCGGCACGGCGAGCAGGATTGCGCCGGGGACGAGGGCTGCAACGCTGACCGGGATCCACACCTGTTCGCCGCGGCGCTCCATCTCCTCGACGGTGCGGCGCTGGAGCTCCTTGCGGGTTTGGCGGGCCTCGGCACTGACCAGGCGTCCGAGGTCGGGTGCCTCACCCTGCAGGGCGAGGACCCTGACCAAGCGGGTGAGCGGAGCTACGCCGACCAGCTCGGCCCACTCCTCCAAGGCGGCGACCTCGCTCACCCCCTGGTGGATCCGGTTCGTGACCGCCACGAGATCGGTGGCGCAGCAGCCCCGGCCTCGACCGGCCAGGCGGCTGAGCGCCGAACCGAGGGAGAAGCCTGCGTTGAGCAGGGTGGCGAGCTGTTCGGCGACGATGGGCAACTCTCGGCCGACCTGGTCCTGCCAGTGCTTGGAGGAGCTCGCCAGTCGTTGCTCGATCAGCAAGAACGCGAGGAGGGGACCTCCGGCCAGCAGGAGCACGGCGAGGGCGAGCGGGAGACCCGCGGTGGTGGTTGCCAGGGCGGCTGCCGCTACGGCGAGCATCCAGGCGAGCTCTCGGAGGCGGAACCGGGTGGCGTCGAGTGGGGAGTGGACCCGGCGCAGCCGGCGAGAGACCGGCTCGCTCACCCCGAGCAGGCCGGAGAGACGGTCGCCGAGCGTGCGGGCCAGCTCTCCGGCGAGGGCGCCGAGCGACGACGCGGCCGAGGTGCGCGCCAGGGGTCTCGACGGTGGCGACGGATGGAACGGAGCGAGCCGCTCGGCGAGGGACGGGCGGCCGAGCCTGGACCAGCCCGCGAGCAGCAGGGATGCGCCCAACCACAAGGCCAAACCGGCTGCGACGAGAAGGCGGATCACCCCCGGGCCACCTGGCTCGAGCGACCGAAGATCCGGGGCTCGTCGGGGAGGACCAAGAGCCTTCCCGCCCAGAGCCAGCAGGCCACGACCGCAGCGACCGCCACGACCACTGCGAGCTGGGCCCCGCTGCCGCGGTAGGCAGCGCGACCCGGACCGATCGCCAGGCCGGCGACGGCCATGCCGACGGGGACCAGCAGGACGAAGATACGGGCGAAGCGG